>JAEEQF010000189.1 GCA_016285175.1 Bacteroidales bacterium | reverse complement strand
TTGTAAATATGACATCCTGTTGTATAATAGCTTTTTGCTGCCAATACACTTAGAATGCACAGAAGGCTTTATCCCGGAATGACGGGAAATTGAATAATCGCCAGAGACAGTAGCTCTAAGCGGAGTTTGGATTTCCGGACATCTAAACCCCTCCAGCCGATAAGCGCCCGTCCGGAAATCCTCACAGAGCGTGAGCACTGCCCCTGACAGTAAAAAAGGCACCCATTTAGATGGGTACCTGTGTCCACGAAAATAGCCTAAATGTGGATAAACTTGGGCCTCCTATTTCTCCAGCTTGGACTTGGCGTAGTCCAGTGTGAGCTTGAAGCTTTTCTTTTTGGTGGAGGGGGCGTCAAACATGGCATCGGCCATTACGCGTTCACAGATGGAACGGAGGCCGCGGGCGCCCAGCTTGTTCTGGATGGAAGTATCCACGATGAGGTCCAGCACTTCCGGGGCAATCTCCAGCTTCATGCCGTCCATCTCGAAAAGCTTCTCGTACTGGCGTACGATGGCATTTTTAGGTTCCACCAGGATACGGCGGAGCGACTCACGGTCCAACTGGTCCAGATAGGTGATGACCGGCAGGCGGCCTACGATTTCCGGAATGAGACCATAGGAACGGAGGTCCATGGCATCCACGTATTCCAGGAGGTTATCCGGATCTATGCGCTGCTTCTTCTCTGCGCCAAAGCCGATGATACGCGTATTCTTGCGCTGGGCGATATGGCGCTCGATGCCCTCGAAGGCACCGCCGCAAATGAACAGGATGTTCTGCGTATTCACGTGGATGAATTCCTGCTCCGGATGCTTGCGGCCGCCCTTGGGCGGTACGTTCACAATAGCACCTTCCAGGAGCTTGAGCATGGCCTGCTGCACACCTTCGCCGGATACGTCGCGGGTGATGGAAGGATTGTCGCTCTTGCGGGCAATCTTGTCAATCTCATCTATGAACACTATCCCCCGCTCTGCCTTGGCCTGGTCGAAATCGGCCTCCTGGAGCAGCCGGGTTAGGATACTCTCCACGTCTTCTCCCACATAGCCCGCTTCCGTGAGCACCGTGGCGTCCACGATGGTGAACGGCACATCCAGCATCTTGGCAATGGTTTTTGCCAGCAGCGTCTTGCCGGTACCCGTGGGACCCACCAGCAGGATGTTGCTCTTTTCCAGTTCCACCCCGTCGTCCGGCTTCTCCACCAAGTTGTGGTTGATGCGCTTGTAGTGGTTATACACCGCCACGGCAAGCACCTTCTTGGCGCGGTCCTGGCCAATCACATACTGGTCCAGGTAATCCTTGATTTCCTGCGGCTTGGGCGCCTTGCCCATAGCGGGCGCAGCCTGGGCCGATTTGCCCCCCTTGTGCTCGATCTCGTCCACATACTGGGCAGCCAGGCGCGCGCAGTCGCTGCAGATGTAGCCGTCCATGCCCTGCAGCAGGAACGGAACTTCCGCATCCGTACGGCCGCACAGGATGCAATGGTTGCTATGCGTAGTCTTCTTGGACATTACTTTTCTCGCTTGCGGAGGATTTCGTCCACCATGCCGTAGGCCTTGGCCTCTTCGGCCGTCATCCAATAATCGCGCTCCCCGTCTTCGGCCACCTTCTTATAAGGCTTTCCGGTGTGCTGGGAGATGATATTGAACAGTTCCGTGCGGGTTTTCTCAATCTCTTTGGCGGCGATGAGGATCTCCGTGGCCTGGCCCTGGGCGCCGCCCAGCGGCTGATGGATGAGCACGCGGGAATGCGGCAGCGCGGAACGCTTGCCCTTCTGTCCGGCGCAAAGCAGCACGGCGCCCATGGAAGCGGCCATGCCCGTGCAAACGGTGGCCACGTCCGGCTGTACCAGCTGCATGGTGTCGTAAATGCCCAGGCCGGAAGTAACCTGCCCACCGGGGGTGTTCAGGTACATGGTAATATCGGCCTGCGGATCGGCGGAAGCCAGGAAAAGCAACTGGGCCTGGATGATGTTGGCCACGTCGTCATCGATGGGAACCCCCAGGAAGATGATGCGGTCCATCATGAGGCGACTGAACACGTCCATCTGGGCCACATTCAGTTTGCGCTCCTCCGTAATGGTGGGATTGATATAGCCGTCATACACCGAAGTATAACGGTTAAGGGTCATG
>JAEEQF010000062.1 GCA_016285175.1 Bacteroidales bacterium | reverse complement strand
GATGCGGAACGGTCTCCGGAGAGCTTGGTGTTGCGGCCCTCGTCTCCTTCCGGGGAGGCGTATGCCACAATCTCGGTGCCGGTGATGGTGGCGCGCTCATCCTTTTCGATGGCCTCCAGGGCGGAGAGGAACTCCTTCACGGAGTCTCCCCGGAGTTCGGAGTTGCGAACCTCGGAGCTGTTCACCAGGTACTTGATCTGGCCTTCGGCCGTGCTGGTGAGGATGTCCTTGTACTCGTCTTTCTTGAAGGAGACATCTCCCTGGCGCTTCACCAGCATGTATGTGGTGTTGGCTCCGTCGGCTACCTTCTTGGACGGGAGGGCGATGCTCTTGTTCCCGGCTATCACGCGGCCGCGGAGCTCCAGGAAGCACTTTTCCATGCCTTCCACATAGTCGAACTTAAGCTGTTCCGTCACCTTCTGGCCCTGGGAGGAGATAACCTTGTAGTTGTCTTTCACCTTGTCTCCTTGGTACTTGAAGGGCTTCATGGCGGCCTCTCCGCCTTCGTACACAATCACGGGGGTGACCTCCATGATTACCTTGGGATTGAAGTAGTCCTTGGGGCAGTCCACCGTTACAGTGGCAAAGATTTGGTCGTTGACCACTTCCAGTACAGAGGGGTTGCAGCTGACCTTGACGGCATCGGCCATCTTGGCCATCTTTTCCGGAGATGCGCAGGCTACGGCGGCTATGGCCATCAAGGCTGCGGCAAAGGTTTTGAGAGTCTTCTTCATATAAATAGCGTTGTTATTGTCCATTTCACAAATATAAGCATAAAATTTCAAAAAAAAGCCAACCCCGAAGGGCTGGCCTGAACTTCTGCTGCCGGGTGCTTATTCGGCTTCCGGGCTGGCCTCGGGATTGTCCTGAGGGAGCGGGAAGGCGGGAGCTTCCGGAGCGGCGGCATCCATCTGGTTGAGGATTTCCGTGCTCACGGCGTCATTGGAACCGCGCTGGGTGTTGCCGCGGGCCACGAAAACGGTGATGACGGAGACCACCAGGATGAAGGCGACCAGATACCAGGTGGCCTTTTCCAGGATGGTGGCGGTTTGACGTACGCCAAGCGTCTGGTTGGCGGAAGTGAAATTGGTGGCGAGACCGCCGTCCTTGCCATTCTGCAGGAGGACGACCGCGATCAGGAGAATGGCCGCAACGATGATAAGGACGACCAGAACAGTGAATGCTGCGTTCATATTGTTAACTATTTTTAATCCAATTCGTCAATAAGGGATGCAAAGTAAGCACTTTTTTCCGGAATATCCAAAACCAGACGCGAATAAATGCGTCTTGCTTCCTCCGGACGGCCCTGTTCGGCAAAGATCCGGGCCAGGGTTTCGGTGGCGAAACGGTCTGCGATTTCGCTGCCTTCCTCTTCCTCCGGAGACCCTTCCGGACGGTTCTTGGAGGCGAAGCGGGTAAAGATGTTGTCATCCCCCTTGCGCACGTTGTCGTACTGGGACTGGGAGAAATAGTCTCCACCCACCACACGCACCTGATGCTCCGCGGCCGCAGTCTCTTCCGGGGTGGGGCCCATGTAGGAAGACAGCAGGGCCTGGACATCCTTGTCGGAATAGTCCCCCATCCGGCCGCGCTGCACAAAGGCGGCTATCTTGCGCCGGTCCACCACGTACAGGGCCTCGCCGGCGTATTGTTCCTCTCCCCAGTCACTCCCGCCCACTTCGGCCATCCGGGAGCAGAGCTCCACCCGGGCGGCTCCATACCAGGGATACAGGTTCACCACGCCCACCAGTTCGTCCAGCGTGAGGGTGTGGATGTCCATATGGGATGCTCTTACCATTGTGCTACGGTTGCGTTGAAAATATCTTCTACCAGTTTCTCTATGATGGCTTCGCACAGCCCGCCCTCCACGGCGTCCAGCGACATGGTGGCGTCAAAATCCTCGTACGCGCTGAAGGAGTTGCTCACATCGTCCTCCGGATATTTCCGGTTGGAGAACTCTATCTTAACCTGTACGGTAAGGCGGTTCTGGGCGGCTTGCTCCTCGGCCGTTATGGCGGTAGCCTTTACGTCATATCCCGTTATTTCGCACACCAGTTCCAGGTCTCCGTCTACATCCACCTGCTCCAGGCGGGTGAGCTTGCGGAACTTTTCCTGCAGGGCTTCCGTTAGGTCGTTGGACAGGGAAGGATTGATGCGGACGGCCTTGTTCTCCACATACGGAATGGTGATGGTGTTCACATCCGGCTGAATGGAAGTACCTGTGAAAGAATAAATTCCACAGGAAACCGCCGCAAGGGCAACGGCCAGTATTACAAACGCTCGTTTCATTTCTTGCGGAATTCCGGAGGTAGTTTACGGTAAAGCGTACGTTCGCTCATGCCCAGTTCTTCGGCCGCCTTCTTGCGGTTGCCTTCGTGTTTTTCCAGTGCGGCGCGGATGAGCTCCTCCTCCGACTTGCGGAGGGACAGCGTATGGGCCTGGGGCTCCTGTGCGGGCGTTTCTACATGGAAGATGGGCTTGTCCTGGGGGAAAGTCTCCTCTCCCTGCCATTCGGCCTCCTGCGTTTCTTCCAGGGGCCGGGCCGGAGGCGGCGGAAGCTCCCGGCGGTCTATGCGCGCCTTGAGGGCGTCCACATCCTGCTTAAGGTCGAAGATGGCTTTGAAGATGGCCTGGCGCTCATCGGCATTAAAGGCCGATGAAGGCTGCGGTCCCTCGTAGAGCATGGGGATGGGTTCACCTTCCTCCCGGGGGATGAAGGGTTCCAGGTCTGCGGCCGACAGTTCTATGCGCTGCAGCGTGGGTGTAACCTTGGTGGAAAGCTGGGCCGTAAGGGACTGGGTAAAGCCCTGCAGCTGGCGGATGTTGCCCGGCCAGCGGTAATGCTCCAGCAGATGGATGGCGTCCGGACGCAGCGATATCTTGCACATGCCGTACACCTCCGAGAAGTCCGACGTGAACTTGCGGAACAGCAGGTAGATGTCTCCCTTCCGTTCCCTCAGCGGAGGGATGCGGATCTGGGCGGCCGACAGGCGGAAATACAGGTCTTCGCGGAATTTGCCGCGTTTTACCGCCTCGTACAGCTGCACGTTGGTGGCGGCCACAACGCGCACGTCCGTGTGCTCCACCTTGTTGGATCCCACCTTGCGGAATTCTCCGCTCTGGAGTACCCGCAGCAGGAGGGCCTGCGTCTCGGGCGGAAGTTCGGCAATCTCGTCCAGGAACAGCGTACCGCCGTCGGCATCCTCAAAATAGCCTTTCCGGTTGTCCGTGGCACCGGTGAAGGACCCCTTCACATGGCCGAAGAGTTCCGAATTCACCAGTTCCTTGGGCAGGGCGCCGCAGTTCACCACGAAAAACGGCCCCTGACGGCGCTGGGAATACTGATGGATGATACGCGCCACGCTTTCCTTACCCACGCCGCTCTCTCCCTGTATGAGCACGCTCAGGCCCGTGGGTGCAAACTTCACCGCCGTTTCCAGGGAGTCGTTGAGCACCGGGTCGTTGCCGATAATATCGTATTTGTTCTTTAAGGCCTGTAAATCCATAGTCCTGCAAAGTTACAAATTATTTGGTATATTTATTCCCTCATCCACCGTGGAAGGCTATTTCGTGGACGAACGGCCGATTTTTGCGGGTTCGTCCACCGGAGAGGCCGGTTCTGTGGACGGACAACCACTTTTCGGCCGGAGGCTGTGTGTGTAATCCATTAAAAATGCGTATCTTTGGTGAAACTAAACCAAGAATCCCCATGAAAAGAATCTTCACAGCACTTACGTGCATGGCTGTGGTCCTGCTGGTGGCGGGCTGCGGCGGAAACTCCAACAAAAAAGCCAAGAAAGACGGAGAAGTGGACCTGAACAAGGTTGCCGAGAATATTATCAAGGAGAAATTCGAAGGCGAAAGCTACTCCAAAGAAGCGGCCGATTTCTATTTCCAGAAATTCAGTGGCATCAAGCTCAAGGACCTGGCTCCCGAATATGCTCTCAACGAAACCAGCCAGTACACCTACTTTGGCGACGAGCATGACGCCCTGGCCAACTTCAAGATCCAGGACGGCGGCAGCTACACCAAGGAAGACCACGAGAACAACGTGCGCCGCATCTATGCCCTAACCAAGAAAGTGGCCGATAACGGCATCAACATGTACGGCTTCGAAGACACCAGCGACAAGGAAAAGGCCTTCACCGAAAAGGACCTGGAGCAGATGATCGAGGATGGCAAAGGCACCAAGATCCTGGGCATTGAAATCTATATGGGCGACTACGGCTGGACCTTCAAGAAGGACGGTGTGCTTCGCCGCTGCGAAATCAACCTCCTGGAGAAGAACGACGAGAAGCTGGGCTACTCCGTAAAGATGTACAAGGCCATGGAAAAGACCTTTGACGAAATCATAGATGACGCCGAAAAGGCCCTCTCGGATCCCGAGGTCCAGAAAGAGGTGGAAAAAGCCCTGAAGGACTACTCCAAGTAGGAAATCCGCAGATCTTAACCTCCTCCATCCACGATATAGGTCATTTTTGTGGATGAAGGAGGTTTTTTTGTACCCATCTGCCATTTTGTCAGTGCCCGGGGAAAGGAACGGAGATTGATGTACCGGAAGGCAAAGGAGATCAAGATTATGGAAAACAACAATAACAGTTTCTTACAGCGCTTTGCGATTAACCTTAACGAAAGGGCGTCGCAAGGCAAACTGGACCCGGTGATCGGCCGGGACGACGAAATCAGGCGCGTGCTGCAGATCCTTTCCCGGCGCACCAAGAACAACCCCATCCTGGTGGGCGAACCGGGCGTGGGCAAGACGGCCATAAGCGAAGGCATCGCCCAGAACATAGTGAACGGCCAGGTGCCGGAGAACCTGAAATCCAAGAAGGTATACTCCCTGGACATGGGCGCGCTCATCGCGGGCGCCAAATATCAGGGTGAATTCGAGGAGCGGCTCAAGGGCGTGGTGAAGGAAGTGGTGGACAGCGCCGGCGAGATTATCCTGTTCATCGACGAAATCCACACCCTGGTGGGCGCAGGCCGAAGCTCCGGCGCCATGGATGCCTCCAACATCCTTAAGCCGGCGCTGGCGAGGGGTGAGTTAAGGACCATCGGCTCCACCACCCTGGACGAATACCAGAAATATTTTGAGGCCGATAAGGCCCTGGAGCGGCGTTTCCAGATGGTGATGATTGACGAGCCCTCCCCGGCGGAGAGCATCGCCATCCTCAGGGGCCTGAAGGAGCGCTATGAGAACCACCACAAGGTGCGCATCGAGGACGACGCCCTCATAGCCGC
Organism: Bacteroidales bacterium; assembly: GCA_016285175.1. Lineage (GTDB taxonomy): Bacteria > Bacteroidota > Bacteroidia > Bacteroidales > UBA932 > Cryptobacteroides. The sequence goes on along the minus strand of JAEEQF010000062.1, from coordinate 6,390 downwards.
CGTGAACCTGAGCCACCGCTATATCACCAGCCGATTTCTGCCGGACAAGGCCATCGACCTGGTGGACGAGGCCGCGTCCAAATTAAGGCTGGAGATGAATTCCGTGCCGGAGCCCATCGACGAGCTCAACTCCGCCATCCGTCAGAAAGAAATTGAGCGCGAGGCCATTAAGCGCGAAGGCGCATCGGCCAAAAAGGACAAGCTGGAGGCCGAACTCAAGGACCTGCAGGCCCGGCGCGAGGTGCTCATGAAGCGCTGGAACGAGGAAAAGGACATCCTGGGCGGCCTGCAGACGGCCCGGCAGGAGATGGAGGACCTGAGCCTCCAGGCCAAGACGGCCGAACGCAACGGCGACTACGCCAAGGTGGCCGAAATCCGCTACGGCAAGATAGCTGCCACCCAGAAGCGCATAGACGAACTCACCGCAAAGGCCGAATCAATTAAGGAACCGCTTGTGACAGAGGCGGTTACTCCGGAAGATATTGCCGAGGTGGTGGCCAAGTGGACCGGCATCCCGGTGAAGCGGATGCTGGAAAGCGAGAAGGAAAAGCTGCTCCGCATGGAGACCGAACTGCACAAGCGGGTGGTGGGTCAGGACGAGGCCATCAAGGCCGTTTCCGACGCCGTGCGCCGCAACCGGGCCGGCCTGAGCAACGAGAAGCGCCCCATCGGCAGCTTCCTCTTTATGGGTACCACGGGCGTGGGTAAGACCGAACTCGCGAAGGCCCTGGCCGAATTCCTGTTCAACGACGAGAACATGATGACGCGTATCGACATGTCCGAATATCAGGAACGGCACACCGTGAGCCGGCTGGTGGGTGCGCCTCCGGGATACGTGGGTTACGACGAGGGCGGCCAGCTCACCGAAGCCGTGCGCCGCAAACCGTACAGCGTAGTGCTGCTGGACGAGATCGAAAAGGCCCACCCGGACGTGTTCAACGTGCTTTTGCAGGTGCTGGACGACGGCCGGCTCACGGACAACAAGGGCCGTACGGTGGACTTCAAGAACACCATCCTCATCATGACTTCCAACGCCGGGGCCGATATAATCCAGAGTTACATGGAACGCCTGCCGGAAGTGAACGGCCTGGATGCGCAGGCCATTGCCACGCGGCGTTCCCTGCTGGACGAATGCTCCAAGAAAGTGCTTGACGTCCTGAAACTTACGGTGCGTCCGGAGTTCCTGAACCGTATTGACGAGATCATCATGTTCGATCCGCTCACCAAGGCCGATATCCGCGAGATCCTCCACATCCAGGAGCATGAGCTGCAGCGGAAACTCTCCGAAAGCGGCATTACCGTGGAGTTCACACCGGCCTTTGAAGACCACATCGTGGAACACGGCTACGACCCTTCCTACGGCGCCCGTCCCGTGAAGCGGCTCATCCAGCGGGAACTGGTGAACCTTCTGGCCAAGAATCTGCTGGACGGCACCATCCGCAAGGATTCCACCGTACATGTAGATGTAGCCGGCGGCGAAGTAGTGGTGCGGTAATTCACAAAAAAAACGTAAATTTGCCTATCATAATCGGCAAGTATGAAAAAACTCTACACAGCACTGATGTTCGCGGCGGCGGTACTGCTGCTTTCCGCCTGCGGCGCCTCAAAGAAAACGCAGGCGCAGCGCCTTCCCGTGATGGGGCAGCTGGAATGGTCCAAGAAGCTGCAAAAGGCCGATAAAGACTTTGTGGTGGAACTCTCCGGCCTGTGCCTCAGCAAGGACAAGGATTTCCTCTGGGGTGTGGGAGACAACGGCAACCTGTACAAGATAGGTTTCGACGGCAGTTATGAGAACCACTGGTATGAGAAGTCGGACCTGGAAGGCATCACCCTGGACCCCTCCACCGGAAACCTGTACCTGGACGCGGAGCCTTACCGGGTGTTCAAGATGACCCCTCCGGATTATAACGGGAAAGAGACCGTGGTGCAGGTGGAGGAAGCCGCCCGCCTCAGGAACGACGGCATCGAAGGCATCACCTGGTACAAGGGAGACCTGTATCTGGGCGCCCAGACCAAGGCCCTGCTGTGGAAGTATTCGGTAGACGGCCGCAAGCTGGAAGACACGCGGAGTCTCAGGGACGTCGCCCCCACCCTCTCGGAAATTGCCGACCTGTGCTATGACCCGGAAGGAGACTACCTCTGGGTGATGGATTCCAACAAGCGTTCCCGGGAAGTGCCTGACATGAAGCCCTTTACGCTGTATCTCTTTGACGGCGCCGCCACCAGGCTCCTGGCCACTTACGACCTTAGCGCCTTCGCCAACGAGAATCCCGAATCGGTTTGCGTAGACCGCGCCCACGGCTGCATCTGGGTGGCCGACGACTGCGGCGACGAGCATCCCTCCATCCTGCATAAGGTGAGCTTCATATTCTAGGCTGATAATCAGCGTATTAAAAGATTCTCCCTGTGATTTTGGTCACAGGGAGAATTCTTTAATATGTTGGAAATCAATAGATTTACACTTCCGTTGCGGTGGCGAATTCCTGCAGGAAGCGCATGTCGTTCTCGAAGTAGTGCCGAAGGTCGTTCACCTGCCACTTGAGCATGGCTATGCGTTCCACACCCATGCCGAAGGCGAAGCCGGTATACTCCGAAGGATCTATGCCGGAAGCTTTGAGGACATTGGGGTCTACCATGCCGCAGCCCATGATTTCCAGCCAGCCGGTGCCTTTGCAGATGTTGCAGCCCTTTCCGTGGCAGATGTTGCAGCTCACGTCCACTTCGGCCGAAGGCTCCGTGAAGGGGAAGTAGCTGGGACGCATGCGGATTTCCGTTTCCGGGCCGAACATCTCCCGCGCGAACAGGAGGATGGCCTGCTTAAGGTCGGCAAACGTTACATCCTTATCGATATAAAGGCCTTCCACCTGATGGAAGATGCAGTGGGCACGGGCCGATATGGCCTCATTGCGGAAAACGCGGCCGGGGCACACCACGCGGATGGGCAGCGGCTGCTTTTCCATGGTGCGCACCTGCACGGAGGAGGTGTGGGTGCGGAGCAGCAGCGGATTCAGATGGCCACTGCTCACAAAGAACGTATCCTGCATTTCCCGGGCCGGATGGTTGGGCGGGAAGTTGAGGGCTTCGAACACATGATAATCGTCCTCGATCTCCGGCCCTTCCGCTACATCGTAGCCGAATTTGCGGAAGATGTCCACAATCTGCTGGCGCACGATGGAAACGGGATGGCGGCTTCCCAGCGGGAAGGCGTCTCCGGGCATGGTGAGGTCCTCCTTGGGGGCCAGGGACACCGCGGCTTCCTCTACGGAGGACTTGAGCTCCTCAATGCGGGCGACAGCGGCCTTCTTGAGCTCATTGAGCTTCTGGCCGTATTCGCGCTTGAGTTCCGGCGCCACGCTGCGGAATTCCTCCATCAGGGCCGTGATTTCTCCTTTCTTGCCCAGAAACCGCACGCGGGCCTCTTCGGCCTCTTTGGCCGTGGAAGCCTTCAGCTCCTGGATTTCTTTGAGTATTTTGTCAATCGCTTCTTTCATAGTGGGTGCAAAGATAACTATTTTTTCCTATCTGCGGATGCCTTGGCGGCCTTTTCCCGCCGCCTGTCCCTATCCCGCTGGGCCCTTTGTCCGCCGGCTTTCATGTACTGCTTCCACTGCTCTTGAGTGAACACTTTCTGGAAGCTGTCGGCAATTTGCTGCATCCATTTGTCCTGCACGCTTTGGTACAGGTCTGTGTTCTCCACCTTGGCCTTGGCCATGTCCTCCAGCTCCTTGGTGAGGGCTGTATAGTCGTGCGTGAGGATGGAATCCACATAAAACTCCTGCCAGTATTCCAGGTCCAGAAGGTTCCTGAGGCGCTCCGTCTCTTTGTCAATGGCTTCCAGCATCTGCTTTTCCCGCTGCTCCGGGGTGAGCTGCTGATTTTGGGTGCGCCCGGCAAAAATTGACAGGAATACGGCTGCGGCAAGATGTATTAAACGATAAAATTTCATAAATTTGCAAATTGATGTCGAAGGACAAAATTACGCAATAAATCGAAAAACCACAAAAATGAAGAGAAATATCCTCCTCAAATCCTTTGTGGCCGCCCTGCTAATGCTGCTTGCGGCTCAAAGAGGAAATACCTGCACCAATGTGATTATCTCCCGTGGCGCCAGCATGGACGGTTCCGTGCTGGTATCTTATGCGGCCGACTCCCACTATCTGTTCGGGGAACTGTATTACCATCCCGCGCGGGACTGGAAGCTGGGGGAGGTGCTCAGGGTGTATGACTGGGATACCAACCGCTACCTGGGAGAGATAGACCAGGTGGAGCATACCTTCCAGACGGTGGGCAATATGAATGAGTACCAGGTCATTATCACGGAAACCACCTGGGGCGGCCGTGCGGAACTGGAGGACAAGAAGGGCGGGATCGACTACGGTTCCCTCATCTACATCACCCTGCAGCGCGCCAAATCGGCCCGGGAAGCCATCGATATCATCGTGAACCTGGCCAACGAGTACGGCTATGCCTCGGAGGGCGAGACCTTCTCCATTGCCGATAAGAACGAAGCCTGGATCATGGAGCTCATCGGCAAGGGCATGAACATGCGCAATGGCGTGAACATGAACAAGGGCATCGTGTGGGTGGCCCGCAGGGTGCCGGACGGCGCCATCTGCGCCCATGCCAACCAGGCCCGTATCGGCAAGTTCCCGCTAAACGACCCGGACAATTGCCTGTATGCACCGGACGTGATCTCCTTCGCCCGCCGCAAGGGCTATTTCGAAGGGGCCGACAGCGAATTCAGCTTCAAGGCCGCCTACTGCCCGGCCGATTTCGGTACGGTGCGCGGCTGCGACGCCCGCGCCTGGAGCGCCTTCAACATCCTCACCAACGGCTGGTTCTCCTATTACGACGAGGAAGGCAACGCCGTTACCCGGGACGCCTTCTCCTTCCTGGACTACGTAATGGGCGAAAACCTGGAGAACGACTTCCCGCTGTTCGTGTATCCCCGCAAGAAAATCAGCGTCAAGGATGTGGCCGATGTAATGCGGGACCATTTCGAGGGCACCCCCATGGACATGACCCAGGACATCGGCGCGGGCGGAAACGCCCTCCCGTACCGCTGGAGGCCCATGGAGTTCGAGGTGGACGGCCAAACCTATGTGAACGAGCGCGCCATCGCCACCCAGCAGACCGGTTTCTGGATGGTGGGCCAGGCCCGCAACTACGTCCCGGACGTGGTGGGAGGCATCCTCTGGTTCGGTACGGACGACGCGGCCACCTCTTACCTCACCCCCATCTACACCAGCATCACCAAGGTGCCGGACTGCTTCCGGGAAGGCAACGGAGACCTGCTGCATTATTCGCCCACCTCCTCCTTCTGGATGAACAATCGCATCTCCAACGCCTGCTACAAGATGTACAACGTGATGGCTCCCTATGTGCGGGAGCGGGCCGATGCCTTCGAGCTGGACCAGATGTATCGCAAGACCCATTCCGTGGACAGCATGGCCGTCGTGATGTACAACGAGGTGGTGGTGAAGATGCAGAAGAAACTTTCCTCCAAGGGGGATGTGATGATTTCCCGCAAACCCTTCGAGAAGGTGGTCAAATTCATCACGGACTATAGTGTAAGGACCGCCCAGAGCCAGTTCCAGGCCTGGACCAAGCTGGAAGAGGATCTGCTGGTAAAGTTCATGGACGGTAATGTGAAACCCCAGAACGAAGATGGTTCCTTCAAGCATTCTGAGCACTCGGAAGGCATTCCGGAAAGCGTTGAATGGCCGGGCTACACGGATCTGTGGAAACAGACCGTGGCCCAGGAACACGGAGACACCATCAAGGTTCCGGACCAGAAATAATTCTACAGGATGCTTAAGCGGATCTTTCGGCTTTGTTCCCTTTTTTCCCTGCTCGGGCTTTTTGCGGCCTGTGGAGGGCAGGAACTGGAGGTGCCGGTGTCATCGGTCTCCGTCAATCAGCCTTCGGCGGAATTGACTATCGGCCAGACGCTGCAGCTCAGCGCCACCGTATCACCGTACGACGCCACCAATAAGGATGTCCTGTGGACATCGGCCAATCCGTCCGTGGCCACGGTCTCGGGCGGGGGACTTGTGACGGCCGTTGCGGAGGGACATGCCGAAATTACGGCCTCCGCCGGAGGGAAAAAAGCATCTTGCAAGATAACGGTGAGCAGGGGAGTAGTGGAAGTCTCGTCCGTGGAACTGGACAAGACGGAACTGTCCCTCATCAAAGGAGAGAGCGAGACGCTCACGGCAACTATTAAACCGGCCGATGCAACCCAGAAGACCGTAACCTGGACCAGCAGCGACCCTCTGGTAGCCAGGGTGGACCAGGACGGCCAGGTAACGGCCCATGCGGGCGGTACGGCTGTCATTACCGCCAAGGCGGGTGATAAATCGGCCTCCTGCACGGTTACCGTAACGGTAC
>JAEEQF010000188.1 GCA_016285175.1 Bacteroidales bacterium | reverse complement strand
AATGTTGACGCCGTCGCGGGAAAGGGCGTCAAAGAGACGGGAACTGAAGCCGGGAACCCCCACCATGCCGCTGCCTTCCAGCGAAAGGAGGGCGATGCCTTCGGAATGGGCTATGCCAATCACCCCGCCGTGGGAATGCGGGGGATTCTTTTCCACCAGGGTGCCCGCTTCGCCGGGATGAAAAGTGTCCTTCACATAGATGGGAATGCCTTCTGCCACAACGGGTTGGATGGTGGGCGGGTAGATGACCTTGGCGCCGAAATGGGACAGCTCCTGCGCCGCCCGGTAGGAAATGTGCGGAATGGGACGGGCCGATGGCACCACCTTGGGATGGGCGGTGAGGATGCCGGGAACGTCGGTCCAGATCTCCACCCGGCGGGCATTCAGGCCGGCGGCGAAGAGGGAGGCGGTGTAGTCGGACCCGCCGCGACCCAGGGTGGCGGGCCTTCCATCGGCATCCCGGGCGATGAAGCCCGGAACTATGAGCAGTTCGGCGTGGGGACAGTTCTCCAGGGCCTCCCGGATGCGGCGGTAAGTTTCGGCCGTATCCACGCTGCCGCCCCTCACCAGGATGATTTCCCGGGCGTCCAGCCATCGGCATGCAGCGCCCTGGGACAGGAATTTGTCCGTGAGGATGCGGGTGGAGAGCAGTTCGCCGAAGCTCTCGATGGCCGAGAGGCTGGCAGGGGAGAGCTCGCCCACCAGGAAGACGCCCCGAGCAAGGCTTTCCAGCTCGCGGAACAGGCCGTCCACCGCCTCCTGCGTCTTTTTCCGGTAGCCTTCCGGCAGCAGTTCACGGATGATTTGCCGATGCCGCTCCTGCAGCGCTTCCAGGGAGTCTTTATAGGTTTCGTCCCGCTTTGCCGCCAGGGTCCCTATGCGGATAAGCTGGTCCGTACAGCCGCAGACGGCGGAGCAGACCACCAGGGTCCGGTCCTCTTCCAGGGCCTTTTCTACAATACTGATTACTTGCCGTATGGAAGCGGCGTCGGCTACGGAAGTGCCGCCGAATTTTAGTACTTGCATAGTTTACATTAATAAGGCCGTGAGTTTGGCGGTTTCCAGCAGGAAGCCGTCATGGCCGAAGTTGGAAGTGATTTCGAAATAGCGGGCTCCGGGAATCCAGGAAGCCCATTCGCGTCCTTCCCGGGGCGGGAAAAGGGCGTCTGTATCAATGGATACCACAATACTCTGCGCCTTGATGCGGCCCAGCGCGGCCTTTACGCCGCCCCGGCCCCGGCCCACGTTCTGGCTGTCGATGAGGTTGCAGAGCGTATAGTAGGAATACGCGTCAAACTGGCGCCGGACCAGCTTTTCTCCCTGATAGCGTTCGTAGGAAGCTACGCGGGAGGCAAAGAGGGTGTCGGGGTCCTCTTCCGCCTGCGTGAGGCCATAACCCTGGAAACAGCGGTAGCTGATGAGGGCCTGGGCGCGGGCGCAGCGGAGGCCGGCCGCACCGCCCTGCAGGGAGGCAGCCTCACGGAAGCTGGGATCGGCCTCCAGGGCCATGCGCTGGGCCTCGATGGTGGCGCCGAAGTAGGGCGATACCCGAGGCGCCGTTGCCAGGAAGGCGCAGCGGCGGAACATTTCCGGCTCCGTAATGGCCCATTCCAGCGCCTGGAAACCGCCGGTGGAACTGCCAATCAGAAGATCTACTTGGTTAACTCCCAGATGCTTCCGTACGGCAATCATGGCCGATACCAGGTCCCGTACCGTAATGCGCGGGAAATCCAGCATCCAGGGCTTCCCCGTAGCGGGATTGATGCGGGCGGGACCTTCGGATCCGTAGGGAGAGCCCAACTTGTTCACGCAGACCACGAAGTCCCTGTCCGTGTCGATGGGCTTTCCCGGTCCCACCATCTCCGGCCACCAGTCTTCCGGGTTGCTGTTGGCAGTAAGCGCATGGCAGATCCAGATCACCCTTCCCCTCCGGCACTCGGAGGTATGGAAAACTATGTGTGCATTTTCCAGCACACCTCCCGCCTCCAGCGGAATATCCCTTATGATTTCATATCTTTTCATTCTGTTTTTTTTAGCTATGCGGAACTTTTTTCCTTCGCTAAAAAGAAGGCCGATGCTTCGGAAAAAAGTTTCCGCATAGCTCTAAATATTTGTTCTTTTGTATTATACAGGTGTTTCCCGTAGCATC
>JAEEQF010000187.1 GCA_016285175.1 Bacteroidales bacterium | reverse complement strand
ACAGCGTTCCGCTGCTGCGGGACGGAATAGTGGCCGAAATGACGGCCACCGCCCGAGTGGGCTTCCACCGCTACACCTTCCCGGAGGCCGATGACGCCACCCTGGTCTTCGACCTGGAGAACGGCGGGTGCTGGGACAGGGCCGTAGACTGCGGCTTCGAGGTAGTGAAGGACAAAGACGGACACGTGAAGGCCATCGGCGGGCACCGCTTCTCCACCGGCTGGGCCAGGGACCAGAAAGTCTTTTTCTGGGCCGAATTCTCCCGCCCGTCGGCCGAATTCTCCGTGGCGGAAAACCCGCAGAAGGGGAACGGCATCCTGAGCCCCATCTACGGCTATTACACGCTGGGACATACGGAACCCGGTGAGCAGGTTCTGGTGAAAGTGGCCCTCTCCCCCGTTTCCGTGGAAGGCGCCCGCGCCAACATGCAGGCCGAACTGCCCGGCTGGGACTTCGAAGCGACGCGGAAGGCCGCCCGGGAGGCCTGGAACAGCGAACTGGGCAAGGTGCGCATAGGCACCAAGGATCCGGACAAGCGCACCGTCTTTTACACCGCCCTGTTCCACACGATGATAGCCCCGTCCGTCTTTGAAGACGTGGACGGGCAGTACCGGGGCAGTGACGGAAAGGTGCACAAGGCCACCTGGCGCAACTACACCACCTTCTCCCTCTGGGACACCTACCGCGCCCAGATGCCGCTGATGACCCTCATCCATCCGGAGAAGATGGACGATATGGTGGCTACAATGTACCATATTTACAAGGAGCAGGGAGACCTTCCCGTATGGCACCTGATGGGGAACGAGACAGACTGTATGGTGGGTAATCCCGGCCTGGTATCCTTTGCCGATGCCGTAGTGAAGGGCTTCCGGGCAGGCCTCACGGACCAGGAAATAATAGAGGCGATGGTTGCTACCGCCACCACCCCGGACCGCGGGCAGGACCTGCGGATGCAGTACGGCTTTATACCGGCCGACCTGTACGGGGAAGCCGTGGCCAACGATATGGAGTATGCCCTGGCCGACGGTGCCCTGGCCAATGCAGCCGAAGCCTTGGGATGGCCCAGCCTGGCGGCGGAATACCGGGAGCGCAGCCATTCCTATCGGCATTACTGGGACCCGGAGCTGCAGTTCATGCGCGGCCGGAAGACCGACGGCAGCTTCACCGAACCGTTCAACCCCATCTATTCCCACCACTCCACCTCCGACTACACCGAGGGAACGCCCTGGCAGTACATCTGGTTGGTGCCGCAGGACGTAGAAGGGCTGCAGGAGCTGTTCGGCTCCCGGGAAGCGATGCTGGCCAAGCTGGACGGCCTGTTCACGGCGCCGGAACACATTGAGGGAGAGAGCGCATCGGCCGATATCTCCGGCCTCATCGGCCAGTACGCCCACGGCAACGAACCGGGGCACCACACTATCTACCTGTACAGTATGCTGGGAGAGCCCCGCAAGGCGGCCGACCGCTTGAGGCAGGTGTACGAAACCATGTATCCCAACGGTCTGGAAGGCCTTCCCGGCAACGAAGACGTGGGCCAGATGAGCGCCTGGTACGTGCTCTCCACGCTGGGCTTCTATCAAGTGGAACCGGCCGGCACCCGCTTCTGGTTCGGCGCTCCGCTCTGGGACAAGGCCGAAGTGAAAGTATCCGGCGGCATCTTTACCATAACCACCAAGGGATCAGGTCCTTACATCCAAAGTATCAAGCTGGACGGCCAGCCGTACGAGAAACCCTACATCGAATACAAAGACATAGTTTCTGGAGGAAACCTGGAGTTTACTATGAGTAATTGATTGAAAGCATATTGCCCCTAAAACCGTCGCTTCGCGACCCTCCCCAAAGGGGACCCCACCTCTTACAGGGCCGAGGATGGCCATGGGTTTTAGGGGCAATATGCTTTCAATAACTGACAGATATGGAAACACTTAAGTTTAAACCTATCCTTAAGACCGTCGTCTGGGGCGGAGAGAAGATTGCGCCGTATAAGGGCATTGAAACGGAGCAGAAGCACATTGGCGAGAGCGGGGAGCTGTCCGGCGTGCCTGGGACCGAGAGCATCGTGGCCGAAGGGCCGTTGGCGGGCCGCAGCATAGCTTCGCTGGTGAAGGAGTACAAAGGCGAGCTGGTGGGCAAGCACGTTTACGGACGCACCGGAGACCAGT
>JAEEQF010000061.1 GCA_016285175.1 Bacteroidales bacterium | reverse complement strand
CCCGGGCGACGGACCGGGTGGAACTGTCCAAGGCCGAATACGTGTTCTGCGGCTTTGGCATCCATGCGCCGGAGTATGGATGGGACGACTATGCAAATGTGGACGTAAAGGGAAAGATTGTGATTGCCATGGTGAACGATCCCGGCTACTACGACGCCTCGCTTTTCCGGGGCCGCAATATGACCTATTATGGCCGATGGCTGTACAAGTTTGAAGAGGCCAGGCGCCAGGGTGCCGCCGGCTGCCTGGTGCTGCACAACACGGAAGCTGCCAGTTACGGCTGGCACGTGTGCGTGAACGGCCACGTGGAGGACAACCTGGCCCTGTACGACCCGGATACCCGCAATGCCGGAGAACTGGCCGTCAAGGGCTGGCTGCACGAAGACGGCGCCCGGAAGATCTTTGCCGCCGCCGGAATGGATATGGACGCAGCCCTCTCCGCCGCCAAAAAACCCGGTTTCCGGAGTTTTTCGCTGAAGGTGCGGGGAGACGTGAAGATGGCCGTCTCTTACGATATCCAGCAGACCAGCAACGTGGGTGCCCTCCTTCGCGGCACCGACCGGGCCGATGAAGTGGTGGTGCTCTGCGCCCACTGGGACCATTTGGGAACGGGTACGCCGGACCCGGAGGGGGACACCATCTACAACGGCGCCGCGGACAATGCCAGCGGCATGGCCGGCGCCCTGCTGTCGGCCCGGAAATTCACCGGGCTGCCCTCCAGGCCGAGCCGGAGCGTCCTTTTCCTCTTCCCTTCGTCGGAGGAGAGCGGGCTGTTCGGCTCCGACTACTACTGTTCCCATCCGGCCTTCCCTATGGACAAGACGGTGGCCTGCCTTAACTTCGAAAGCATCGGCCCGGCCGAGTTAACCCATGATCTGGTTATCCTGGGGGGAGGGGAAAGCCGTCTGGACCGTTACTACGAAGCCGCCGCTGCCGCCCAGGGACGCTACATTTTCTTCGACGACGACAATTCCGACGGATGGTTCTTCCGGAGCGACCATTACAATTTTGTGAAGAAAGGAGTTCCGGCTGTGGTCTGGGAGAACGGCACGGACCTGGTGGACCCTTCCCGTCCCAACAAGTACCCCATGCCTGTGTGGTACCATAAACCCTCCGACGAGTACCGCCCCGATTGGGACCTCTCAGGTACCGTGGCCAACGTCCGCCTCCTCTTCAGCATCGCCCTGTCCCTCTCCAATTCGGCCGATTTCCTGCAATCCCGTTAGCGCTTTCAGGCAAGTGTGATGCTCTCGATTCTCAGGCGCAGGAGCCCGGAGGGGACCTGTGCCTCGGCGATTTCACCCACCTTCTTGCCCATCAGGGCGGCGCCGATGGGGGATTTCAGCGAAATCTTGCCCGCCTCCAGGTCCATTTCGTGGGGACTGACTATCTGGAATCTCATGCGGGCATTGGTGGAGAGGTTCGTGAATTCGACCTGGCTCAGAAGGCTGACCCTGTCTTGGGGAAGGACGCTGGGGTCGATCACGCGGGAATGCTCCAGGATTTTTTGCAGGAAACGGATACGGCTGATGGTCTTCCCCTGGATCCGCCTGGCTTCCCGGTAGCCCGCATTATCGCTCCGGTCACCCTGGGCACTGGCCTCCGCGAGGTCTTCCGTCACCTTGGGATAAACCTTGCTGATAAGATGCTTCAACTCGGCCGCAAGTTCGTCGTATCTTTGCTTTGACAGGTACTCCATAGATTGATTTCCGGACAGATGCCAGTGCTTCGCAAAAGTACTCATTTTCCATGACAAACTCAAACTAATCGACGCTTCGGCCGATTATGTGCTTGGGAGAGGTGGCTGTGGCGCCTGGTCAAGCTCGGTTGGCGGCCCTCAAGGGAAGCTTTTGATGCATGTGCAAAAACTAGTTTTTTTTTGTAAATTAGCAGACTGGAACACCACCTCAATATGGCAACCCGCAAATTCGGCACATGTTTCTTTGAGCAGTATGCTCAGATCTCGCTCTCAGCGTTATTAGGGAGTGAGTTTGACTGCCTTGTGAACATGGACCGGCCGGATTTGCAGTCTCCGGATGGAAAGTCCATCGGCATTGAGGTGACGCGGGCCATGGAAGAGAGTAAACAGGCGGAAATGGCCTTGCTGAAGGATGTGGCCGGAATCACGAAAGGGGAGGACCGTCATGACATCGACCAGATCCTGGAATATGGCTATAGCTTCGGTTTGCAGGGCGGTAAGTATATCGGCCTGAAGGAATTCTCATACTGGTCCATGGCGCTGCCATTGCGCCGGATCCTGGAGAGCAAGGTGTCCAAAGCGGGGAACGGCTTCTATGGCCACTTCGCCAAGATGGGCCTGTTTGTTTTCTCTCGTGAGAATCTGGGCGCCACGGAGGCCGTCAAGGCCATGAAATATACCATCTCCCTGCAGCAGTATCAGGACATCCGTTACAACCGGCTTTACATTGCAGACGTGGATGACCTCTTCGTGTGCAATCTGGATGACGGCTTGAAGGATGATTCCCGGCTTATCCGGTATCGTATTACCCAGGAGCAGCGACAAACCTTTTATCATGAAGCTATAGAACTACAAAAACAACAATAATATGAGGTTTTTAAAGGCTATCGTCATCCTGATTCTGGGATGTTGCCCGCTCGCAGCGCGCGAATATGAGGTATTCGGCCCGGAGGGTGGTATCGCGTTCAAGATAAGCCTGCCGGAAGGATTCAATCCCAAGACGGACCGGTGCCCCATGGTGATCCTCATGCACGGCATCTTTTCCAGCAAGGATTACAATCCCATGCCGGCCCTGGCGAAGGGACTTGCGCAGGCGGGCATCGCCTCCATCCGTTTCGATTTCGACGGCCACGGGAAGAGCGAAGGACGCAAGCAGGATATGACCATCGAAAAGGAACTCTCCGACGCCAGGGCCATCTGGGAATACGTTCGGGCGCTGCCCTATGTAGACGGAATCGGCCTTTTGGGCCATTCGCAGGGCGGGGTGATTGCTTCCATGACGGCAGGACGGCTCTCCGCGGAAGGGACGCCGCCCGACGGTCTTGTACTCATTGCCCCGGGTTCCGTGATCAAGGAAGCCTGTCAGGGCGGGAAGTTCTTCAATGCCCGCTTCAATCCGGCCGATCCGCCCGAGTACATCCGCTGCTGGGGCCTGTATAAACTGGGACGGGAGTATCTCCTCACTACGCAGCAGCTTGATATTTATGGCACGGCATCGGCCTATGACGGCCCTGTGAGAGTCATTCACGGGACGCGGGACAGCATCGTTCCCATGTGGTGCAGCGAGAAGTTCGTCGAGACCTATGGCGACAGGGCCGGACTGGTGGTTGTAGAGGGAGAGAATCACACCATCACGAGGAAACGGAAAGAAGTCGTTGCCTCCGTGGTCCAATTCTTCAAAAACCTTGGCCGATCCTGACGCTTACTTTAGTAGCTTCACAAAGCCCTCCGGAAGGCACACATTATCCAGGCCGATGGCATCCGCGAACAGGGGAGCGATCTCCTTCTCCCGGAAGCCGGCGATGCCGCAGCCGATGCGTGTCACGTAGAAAAACAGTTCCGGATGTTCTTTGGCGGACACAATGAAATCGTCTACATAGGGCTTGATGGTTTCCACACCGCCCTGCATGGTGGGAATGGCATAGCTCTGGCCACGAAGGCCAACCCCGCAACCCATCACGGCACCGAAGTGCTTGAATGCGACATAGGCGGCTCCGCCGCCGTGCATCCCGGCAAGGTTGCTGCCGAATACAAACACCTCATCGGCCTTCAGTTCCGATATCTGTTCCGGGGTGAAATCCGGACGCTCGATTCCATTGTACGTTCTCATATTAAACACGAAGTTACGAAGAATTCCCGGAAATCCCGCATATAATCTACGACTATGTGACCATGTTGTCATGGTGCAAAGGTAATACTCGCTTGCGCCAGGATGTTGCGCAAGCTCCAAAAATCCGCGAAAAATCCGTATATTAGCATCCAATATGAAAAATATAGCCTTATTTCTTCTCATAACGGCCTTTTTCTGCGTCAATTCCTGCAAACGGACAGTTAATCCGCGGGAGGACTCCAGTGACTTTGTGGCCATTACCGATGTGGTTCCGGATGTGATTCTGGAGATTCGGTACTATGGGACCTATAACTTTGTAGGGACCCGGATTGACGGATACAAAGCACCCACGGCATGGCTCACCCGCGAAGCGGCCGACAGCCTGAAAGCCGTGAGCGATGATGTGATTAAGCTGGGTTATCGGCTCAAGATATACGATGCCTATCGGCCCCAGTGCGCCGTGGACCATTTCGTGCGCTGGTCAAAGGATCCTGCCGATACGCTCACCAAGCGCTATTTCTACCCCATGCTGGACAAGCCCGTCCTGTTTGAGCAGGACTACATCATGGAGAAATCCGGCCATACACGCGGTTCTACCGTAGATTTGACGCTCTTCGACATGACCACCGAAAAAGAGGTGGACATGGGCGGCACCTTTGACTGGTTCGGGCCGGAGAGCCATCCGGATTATACCGGCATTACGCCGGAGCAGTATGCCAACCGAATGATCCTGAGGGACGCCATGCTGCGACATGGCTTCAAGCCCCTGGACAGCGAATGGTGGCACTTCACCCTCAGGAACGAACCCTATCCGGACACCTATTTCACATTCCTGGTCCAATAAAAAGAGGGCAGGTAAAAACTAAAACAGGCCCCCTTCTGGGCTCCTTTTCCGACGGACGTATACATCAACGTGAAAACAACATTGATATGAATAGCAAAACTATTTTCGTGGCAATTTCGCTACTTATCGGCCTGACGGCATTTGCCCAGCAGTCGAACGTGAACCTCAGCTATAATCCTCAGAAAGACACCGAGGGGCTGGTCCCTTTCAGCGCGAACCTTAATTCGCCGCAGGTGAATGACGACCATACCGTCATTTTCCGGCTCAGGGCCCCTAAAGCGGAGTCCGTGGCCCTTTCGGGTGCGATGACCACAGTGATGGGCGTCCGGGGGAACATCCCTTTCACCAAAGGCGAAGACGGCATCTGGACCCTCACCATCGGCCCTCTTCCGGTGGATATGTACCAGTACAACCTGGTTGTGGACGGCGTAAGTATGGCCGATCCCAATAATACGTATGCCGCCTTCACGGCAATGCCTCCTTACAGTGAACTCATCGTCCATGGCGACGGACCCTCCTGGTGGGACGCGAAGGATGTGCCTCACGGAGCCATTACCCGCCATATCTACTACAGCCCTGTAACGGAAGGGGAGCGTGAGATCTATGTATATACTCCTCCTCAGTACGATCCGCAGAAGGAATACCCCGTCCTCTATCTTATGGGCGGCAGCGGCGAACTCCCGTCAAACTGGATGTATGACGGACGCGTGAACTTCATCATGGACAATCTTCTTGCGGAAGGGAAAGCGGAACCTATGCTCATTGCACTGGTGAACAACCAGGTCATCCACCGCAACCATCCCCGGCATGCCGATCTTACTTTCGACATTATGACGCGTGAGTATCGTGAGGCCGTCATCCCCTTCGTGGACAGTCACTACAAAACCATCGCAAATCCCCACGGCCGTGCCATTTCCGGCCTGTCTATGGGCGGCCGTCACACCATGTTCGTAGGGCTGAAGTCCCTAGACCTCTTTGCCAACTTCGGCGTCCTCAGCGCCGGTGACAACAATCCGGAACAGACCCTTGGTGAATTCCTCAACGACCCTAAAGCCAACGACAAGGTGGATTACCTGTTCATCGGCCAGGGAGGGGCGGAAGAGAAAGGTATGTTCAATGTACGTGTGAAAGGCTTCAGGGATGCCCTGGACAAGCACGGGATAGAATATGAGTACTTCTGCGTAGGCGAAACGGGCCACGACTGGTCCACCTGGAGACATCTCCTGTATTACGGATTCCTCCCGAAGCTTTGGAAGAAATAGGCCGACGCCTGACCTGACCGGCCAGGCATGGTCCATGACTTCTTTAAAGAGCGAAGTCCCATTTGCAAGGAAAAGACTAAAACTGAATTATCTATGGCACGTGAACTCAAACTCGAGATTGGTCTGGAAAAGCAGATTGCCAAACAACTCTATGAAGCACTCCAGGGAGACGTAATCAAGTTTGTCCTAAAAAATGCGGAAGAACAGTCTGATGACGATATTTGGAGGAGCAGGATGGAAGGGCATTGTATGAAGGTAGACCAACAACTCCTGGGGAACTTCTACAATCTGTGCCAAGGAGTATTGGAGAGACTGGGTTTCAAAGAACCAGTGGATTTCTATGTAACAGGAGATTCAAGTATCAATGCATTCTCCATCGCAGCAGGGGAGGAAGGACATCCGCACATCGTGAATGTCAATTCCGAGCTTTTCAAATTAATGAGTGAGGATGAACTTCGTTTTGTGGTTGGCCATGAGCTTGGTCATCTTTTCAATAAAGATACAGAACTTAAACGGCTTATCAACTTTGTTTATCCGCCGAGCAAACCCCAGATACCAATTGCACTTCAATACAAGATTCATCTTCACGACAACTTGGCCGAGTTAGTGGCCGACCGTTATGGCTATATTGCCTGCGGTAACCTGGAAGCCAGTGTTACGGCATTCTATAAAATGAAATCGGGTCTTGACCTCCAAAGCATGCATGTGAGCATTGATGACCTTCTGAAAGACAACAGCAAACATCTTGAGTATTTCAAGAGTGGCGGAGGAAGAAGCTTGTTCGACCATCCTGTCGATCCAATCAGGGTGGAGGCCATCCATCTTTTTGCAACGGCCAGGAGCCAGGCAGCACTCGAGAGAGGCATGAGTGAACTCCTTGATATCCTCCTCCGTATTGGAGATGATCAACTGGATTACCATATGAGAAACTTCATTGCGACATCCGGTATTATTACGGCCAATATTGATGGTAAGGTTACTGATGAAGAATTTGAACACATTATCAGGGATTTGTCAAGGAGTACCTTCTTCCCCAAGGATTATTTGAAGTTCGTCGTTAAACAGGACGTAGAGAAATTGTTCGCAGATTCCATCAACAATATCCTTAAAATCAATCCTGGATTGAAACCAACCCTTGTTGCATATATTATCCAGATGGTAATGGCCGATAGTACAATAGGAAAGGAAGAAGTGAACTTCATCTACAGTTTCGGACAGGATGTGGGCCTAAGCATAAAGGAAATCTCCAATATTTTTGCCGATATGTTCCAGCAGGTGTATAATCCCAGTTTGTCTTCAATTGCCTAAAGCACACTTTCGGCCTTCCAGCGCTCAGACCGTGCTTTAGGCGGGGTTGGAAGAACAGGGTAAAGCACACTTTAGTCCATGGAATGGCGAAAGTGTGCTTTAGTGGAATGGAGGAGGATGTTCCCATCCATCGGCATTGATGTTTTTTTCTTACCTTTGTGACTGGTAAGATAAGAGTATTATGAATCCAGACAGCATCACACGCATCCAGGAAATGGAAGAGACCTACGACAGTGTCCGGAAGGACATCGCACCCCTAAGGGAATACAAGGAAAGTGGCCAGATGGACAGCATAGACAAGGTGCTGGCCTTCAACAGGCAGTTTGTGGCTTCCAAGGGCTACGAACCCTTTGTTACGGACAAGTTCCCGGCCAGGAAGCTGGCGGTACTCAGCTGCATGGATACACGCCTGACGGTGCTGCTGCAGGAGGCACTGGGCCTCAAAAATGGCGATGCCAAGATTATCAAGAACGCCGGGGCGGTGATTCCGTCGCCCTGGGATTCGGCCATGCAGAGCCTCATCGTGGCAGTGTATGAACTGGGCGTGGAGGAAATCATGGTGGTGGCACACACGGATTGCGGTGCCTGCAACATGAGTTTCGGCCATTTCCGGAAAGAAATGCTCAAACGGGGCATTCCGGAGGCCGAGTTGCAGCGCACGGACGTGAATCTGGACCAGTGGCTGGAGGGCTTCCATGACACCGAAGCCAGCGTCCGGGCCACCGTGGAGGCCATCGCCCGTCATCCCCTCATGCCCAAAGACGTAACCGTCCGCGGCTTCATCATGGAGACGGTCACCGGCGAATTGACGGAAGTCAAGTAAGGGGAAGTCTGGCGGATGAGGAACGCCTCCGGACCACCATAGAGGCCCCAAAAGAGCCCATTTTTTATCAATCAGAAGGAATGAGTTGCAGGAGGGCCCTGCAACCCTCTTCCGGGAGGCGGGTGCGGTTGGCCAGGCGGAACATATAGGGGACTCTTACCGCATAGAACGAAAGAATCTCCCGGATGTATGCTGCTATGGCCTGCGGGTCTGTCGTTCCCAAATAGGCCGGAAGGAATGCGTCCCAGAATGAAATCAGGGCCCGCTGGGTCAGATGAAGCAGAAAATCGGCGCGTTTGTCACCAAGATTGTGGCAGATGGTCCAGAACCATCCCAGGTCCCACTGCGGGACTCCATGGCAGAACTGGCCGATGTCTATCCACATAGTCCGGCTTCCGTCCGTGATGATATTGCCGATGTGGAAGTCCCCATGCAGGCAGGTATCGGCATCGGGGGCCTTGTCCAGAAAGGCCAGGGCGCGCTGATTGTACTCTTCCGTCACGCAGTCATTATTCTGGTAAAATGCCCTGAGGATGTCTTTGATGGAAGGAATCCGGGATGTGTCCGCGCGGGTGCCGTGAAGGAGTTTCCCGGCCTGGGCAAATGCCAGGGCGATTTCCGCTTCCCGCTGCGGCTCTTCTGAAAGAATCCTTGCAAAGGAATGCTTTCCGGGGATGAATTCGTACTCTGCGCCCATGCGCTGGCCATCTGTGACGAGGCGGATGGGCTCGGGCGTGGGAATTCCCATGTCATAAACCGCCTTGGCTGTGATGAACTCGTCTCTTGCCATATCGGCCTCGAATCCGGGATTATACAGCTTGGCCAGCGAATTGCGGCTTTTGTGTTTGTACGTGACGGCTGTCCCGCCCTCGCCGGACTGGAGGTAGTCATCAAGATTGATTCTATTATACATTGCCGATTCTTTCATAGACTACAAATATACGACTTTTCGGCGGCGGATATGTAAAAGGAAAATGAAATCTCCGGACGGGCCGGGGATATTGTAGAATCCTTGGATCTCTGGCATTAGTCTGGCAAAAGGGATGGGAAGGTATCAACCGGAGGGTGTTGAAAACTTCTTTAAAAAAAGCGGAGTTCCATTTGCAAGGTTCGCGGATTCGTCTTAACTTTGCACACCGTGTTAGTAGAAGTGTTGAACCCTTCCAAAGTCTATTTGCATGATTAAGGTAGCCGTTATTATGGGTAGTGCCAGTGACTGGGACGTGATGGCCCCGTGCTGCGCCACCCTGGAAGAATTCGGTATTCCCTATGAGAAAAAGGTGCTCAGCGCCCACCGGAATCCGGGCCCGCTGGCAGAGTATATAGCTGCCGCGCCGGACAAGGGGTGTGAGGTCATCATCGCCGGTGCCGGCGGGGCCGCCCACCTTCCCGGGGTCATAGCCGCCTATACTACCTTACCGGTCATCGGCATCCCGGTCAAGTCCAAAGCCCTCAACGGCCTGGACTCCCTGCTATCCATAGTCCAGATGCCCTCCGGGATTCCCGTGGCCACCATGGCCATCGACGGGGCCAAGAATGCGGCACTTTACGCCGTGTCCATCCTTGCCCTGAAAGATGAGAGCCTCTCCTGCAAGCTCAAACAGTTCCGTCAGCAGCAGAGCGACAAGGTCCTTGCAACGGTCCTTTAACCTTATGCCCACCTCCGCACCCGCGCCGGTGGGCACTTTTTTAGAATTAATACAAGAATCAACCATATGAACCGCCGGTTATTCGTGGAGAAGAAAGACCGCTTCAGAGTGGAAGCGGCCAGCCTTTTGGCAGAATTCAATGAGAACCTGTCGTTGAACCTGAAGTCCCTCAGGCTCATCAACGTTTACGACCTCTTCGGCTTTCCGGATTCCCTGGTGGAGGCCTGCCGCTATACGGTCTTCGGGGAGCGGGTAACGGATACCGTAACGGACTCGCTGGACCTCTCCGGCAAGAAGTACCTGGCCGTGGAGTTCATCCCAGGGCAGTTCGACCAGAGGGCCTCATCGGCCGTGGACTGCGTCCATCTGATAGATCCGGCGGCACAGGTGGAGATCAAGAGCTCCCGTCTCCTGATCTTTGACGACGACCTTCCGGCGGAAACCCTTTCCCGCATTGCCCACTATTTCATCAACCCGGTGGAGAGCCGTCCCAAGGACCTGGGCGTGCTGGCCCTGGGAGAAAAGGCCGATGTGAAGCCCCTGGAAGACCTTTCCGGCTTCACCGCCATGAAGGAGGAGGATTTCCCCGCCTTCTGCAAGGAGCACGGCCTGGCCATGAACGCCGACGACCTCCGCGAAGTAGTGAACTACTTCCGGAAAGAGGGGAGGGACCCCTCCGAGACAGAGCTCCGCATCCTGGATACCTACTGGAGCGACCATTGCCGCCATACCACCTTCACCTCCCAGATCGAGGAGATTACGGTGGACGAAAGCTTCATGAAGACCCAGCTGGAAAGCTCCCTGGAGCTGGCCGGCAGCATGAGAGAGGAGCTGGGCCGGGAGAAGAAGCCCTTCTGCCTCATGGAGTTGGCCACCCTGGGCGCCCGCTGGCTCCGCCTCAAGGGCAAACTGGAAGACCTGGAACAGAGCGAGGAAAACAACGCCTGCAGCATCTTTGTGAACGTAGATGTGGACGGAGAGATGCAGAAATGGCTGCTGCAGTTCAAGAACGAGACGCACAACCATCCTACGGAAATAGAACCCTTCGGCGGGGCCGCCACCTGCCTGGGCGGCGCCATCCGGGACCCGCTTTCCGGCCGGGCCTATGTGTACCAGGCCATGCGCGTAACCGGCGCCGGAGACATCACCGCCAAAGTGGCCGATACCATCCCCGGCAAGCTGCCCCAGCGGATGATTTCCAAGAAGGCGGCCGGCGGCTACTCCAGCTACGGCAACCAGATCGGCCTGGCAACCACCCACGTGCGGGAAATCTATGCCGACGGCTATACCGCCAAGCGCATGGAGATAGGCGCCGTGGTGGGCGCCGTGAAGGCCGATAATGTCCGGCGCGAAAGCCCTGCCCCCGGAGACGTGATCCTGCTCCTGGGCGGCCGTACGGGCCGTGACGGTATCGGCGGAGCCACGGGCTCTTCCAAGCAGCATACGGAGGCCTCCCTGGAAACCTGCGGCAGCGAGGTGCAGAAGGGTAACGCCCCCGAGGAACGTCAGCTCCAGCGGCTGTTCCGCCGGCCGGAAGTGACGCGCCTTATCAAGAAATCCAACGACTTCGGCGCCGGCGGCGTAAGCGTGGCCATCGGCGAACTGGCGGCGGGCCTGGACATCTATCTGGACCGCGTGCCTGTGAAATATGCCGGCCTCAACGCCACGGAACTGGCCATCAGCGAGTCCCAGGAGCGTATGGCCGTGGTGGTGGAAGCTTCCGCCATGCAGCGCTTCCAGGAACTCTGCGCCCTGGACAACATAGAGATAACCCACGTGGCCGATGTAACGGCTACGGGCCGGATGCGGATGTTCTTCCACGGGGAGAAGGTCTGCGACCTCACCAGGGAATTCATTGACAGTGCCGGTGCCCGGCATTATGCCAAGGCAACCATCGGCGCGGTGGAAAAACGCAATCCCTTTGTACAGGAGCCTGCAGGAGCCTCCCTGGAGGAGAAGATGCTCTCTGTGATGGCTTCCCCCAACGTGGCTTCCCAGAAGGGGCTGGTGGAGATGTTCGACTCCACCATCGGCCGCTCCACGGTGCTCATGCCTTATGGTGGCGTGCGCCAGGCCACGGAAACGCAGGTGTCCGTCCAGAAACTCCCCT
>JAEEQF010000186.1 GCA_016285175.1 Bacteroidales bacterium | reverse complement strand
GGAGTGTGTGGAGGGTGTTTCGGTGTACTTATTTTCCGATGCAATGATTTCGGAAGATGTTGTGGAGAATGACTTCCGGATCCAGGAGGTCGGTGCCCAGGATGGCGTTGATGGAGGAGAGGCTGCGGCGGAGGTCTTCGGCCACCAGGTCGGAGGGGATGGCAGACGATAGGGAAGTGCGGCAGTCGCGCAGAGCCGATGCGGCCTGGACCAGGGCCTCGTAATGGCGTACATTGGTCACAAAGACGGAATCGGCATTGGGAATCAGGCCTTTTTCGGCCTCCTTCAAGGCCGATTTCAATTCCGGGAGGCCAGAACCGCCCTTGGCAGATAATAAGATTATAACAGCTTTATTTTCAGTAGAAGAAACAAAGTTGTTTATTATGGTAACATTTTTGTTAACCCCTTCCGCATCCAATAAATCGGCCTTATTCAAGAGTAAAAAGAGCTTTTGGGAGCGGAAGTCTATGCGGGAACAGACAGACTCCAGCTGGGGCAGCAAGGGGGCAGTGGCATCCAGCATTCCCAGTACGATTTCAGCCTCCGAGAGCTTGCGGAAAGTGCGGTCTATGCCCATCTTTTCCACCGTATCGGCCGACTCCCGGATACCTGCCGTATCGATGAAGCGGAACAGGATGCCGTCTATGTTCAGGACTTCCTCTATGGTATCGCGCGTGGTGCCGGCTATGTCGGAAACCAGAGCCCTGTCTTCTCCCACAAGGGCATTAAGCAGCGTACTCTTGCCGGCATTGGCCGCACCCACTATGGCTACGGGAACACCGTTACGGATCATATTGCCCTGGCGGAAAGAGGAAGCCAGACGCTCCACGTGCTCCAAGGTTGTATCCAAAAGGGCTTCCAGCTGCTTCCGGTCGGCGAACTCCACGTCTTCCTCGCTGAAATCCAGTTCCAACTCCAGCAGGGACGCCATCTCCAGTAACTGCTCCCGAAGGGAGGCCAGTTCGGCCGAAAACCCGCCCTTCAGCTGGTTCATCGCCACCCGGTGAGACGCAGAAGTGTTAGAAGCGATTACATCGGCAACTGCCTCGGCCTGGGCCAGGTCCATCTTTCCGTTCAGAAAGGCGCGCCTGGTAAATTCCCCGGGCTGGGCAAAGCGGGCGCCTGCCTTGAGCAGCAGGCCCACCAGCTCCTGCACAATGTAGGCCGATGCATGGGTGGAAATCTCTGCGGAATCCTCACCGGTGTAACTGTGCGGCGCGCGGAAGACAGACACCAGGACCTCATCCAGCAGGGAACCGTCTTCCATGAATACACTCCCGAAATGAATGGTATAAGCCATTGCACCGGAAGCGGTTCCGGACTTTAATTGAACCACGGCATCAACTATCCGGAAGGTTTCCGGACCGCTGATCCGTATAATGGAAATTGCTCCGGTCCCAGGGGTGGTGGCCGGAGCAACGATGGTGTCCTGATAGGGATTAGTCATAGCGTCCGAACTTGGACATATTGTCTATGAGATCCTTGTTGGTCTTGAATTCGTCCATATGCTGCTGCATCCAGGTCATGGCCTCCACGGGGTTCATATCCGAGAGGAGTTTCCGCAGGATCCAGATGCGGTTGTTGGTGTACGGGTCGTACAGCAGGTCGTCGCGGCGGGTGCTGGAAAGCACCAGGTTCACGGCCGGGAAGATGCGCTTGTTGGACAGGTTGCGGTCCAGCTGAAGCTCCATGTTGCCGGTTCCCTTGAATTCCTCAAAGATAACATCGTCCATCTTGGAACCCGTTTCCGTTAGGGCGGTGGCCAGGATGGTGAGCGAACCGCCGTTCTCGATGTTACGGGCGGCGCCGAAGAAACGCTTGGGTTTCTGGAGGGCATTGGCGTCCACACCGCCGGTGAGCACCTTGCCGGAGGCCGGCTGCACCGTATTGTAGGCGCGTGCAAGACGCGTGATGGAATCCAGGAGGATTACTACGTCGTGCCCGCATTCCACCAGGCGACGAGCCTTGTCCAGCACCATATTGGCCACTTTCACGTGATGCTCGGCCGGCTCGTCAAAGGTAGAGGCAACCACCTCGGCCTTGACGCTTCGCTGCATATCCGTTACCTCTTCCGGACGCTCGTCCACCAGCAGGATAATCTCGTACACCTCCGGATGGTTGTCGGCAATGGCGTTGGCGATGGCCTTCAGGAGCATGGTCTTACCGGTCTTGGGCTGGGCCACTATGAGGCCGCGCTGGCCCTTGCCGATGGGCGTGAACATATCCACCACACGG
>JAEEQF010000060.1 GCA_016285175.1 Bacteroidales bacterium | reverse complement strand
GCTTCCAGCTCTTCCGGCGTATATTCGGCGGCATATTTCCCCTCACCGTTCACCAGGTCATACGCCATATAGTTGGTCTTCCAGAGCTGATAGCCGCTGATTACCCTGCGGTCCACCGCATGACGGATTTGCTGGTACCTGTCGTTCTTATCGCAGGCGGAGGCCTCCCGGATTTCCTCTTCCGTCAACGCATCCCCGATGTTGATATGGACGTTGCCCTTGTACTGGCGGATGCCCTGGACGATGCTCTGCAGGTCTTCATTCTCCCCTTTCACATATTTCTGCGTGCGGGAGATGAGCATTTCCCGCGCCTTGAGGATATCGCAGGGCTCATATTCATAGGAAATGCTAAGCGGAACCAGGTTCAGTTCCATGAAATTCTGCACGAAGTCCCGGGTGCCGCTCATGTCGAACATCTTAAGGAGTCCCTGTTCCGTTACGTCGTTCCCGTCCTTGGTGCGTCCCTGGCGCTGGGCAATCCATACCGAGCTTTGCCCGGAAGTGATGGTTTCCCGGATGTACTTGGACAGCAGCTGGGAGGACAGATAGAGCTCCCGGGCCGATATGCCGCGGATAACCTTGATCATGCGGTTGGAACGGATGAGCAGCTCCACCGTCTTATGCTTGAGGAGGTTGTCCCCCACCGCTATCTGCGTATAAGGCAGCTGGTTCCGGTGCAGGACAATCTGCATGAAGGCAGGATCCAGGATAATGTCCCGGTGGTTGGAGATAAAGAGGTACTTTTTATCCGTATCCTGGACCTTGGAAATGCCGTCGTAGGAAAAGTTACGGACCGTATTGGAGATTACCCACTCGATGGCGTGGGACATGACAGCGTCCTGAAACTCATCCACGGAATGGATGCGCCGGAGAATATCGGCCAGCATGGTTTCCGGCTGGTCCGGAAAGATGACCTTGGAAATCCAGGGGACATTGGGATGATTGGCCACCCGGGCCAAAGCCGCAGATGCTTCCTCGTCGTTAAATGGCGCGATGTCGGTGAATTCTGTCAGATCCATAACTGCGTTACAATTTCAGCATACAAATCTACAAAAAATATTCCACATCCCCAAGCCTCAGGCCTTTGGCCTTTCCAGCAGGGAGCTGTCTCCGTAACTTAGGAAACGGAAGCCGTTGGAGAGGGCGAAATCGTAAATTGTGCGCCAGTCGCCGTTCACGAAGGCCGATACCAGAAGGATAAGCGTACTCTCCGGCTGATGGAAGTTGGTCACCAGCTTTTCCACCAGGCGGAAACGGAAGCCCGGGACGATGATGATGCGCGTTCCCACGGTGAGCCTGTCCTCCCCGCTGCGGTCCATCCAGTCCAGGATGGCGCCCAGGGCTTCTTCCGTACTGTACGGGTACTCCCGCGTGTAAGGGACCCACTGGTCCACATCGGCCGGCTTTCCCGTCTCCAGGCAGCTCACGCCCACATAATAAAGGGATTCCAGGGTGCGGACGGAAGTGGTTCCCACCGCCACCACGGGCCGATTACCCGCCTTGAGCTCTTCCAGCAGCTTCCGGGATACCACAAAGGGTTCCCGGTGCATGGGATGCTCACTCACCAGCGAACTCTTCACCGGCAGGAAGGTTCCGGCGCCCACGTGCAGGCACACCGTTTCCTCCAGGATCCCCTTCTCCCGGATCCGCTCAAGCACAGCCCGGGTAAAATGCAAACCGGCCGTAGGAGCCGCTACGGAGCCCCGGAATCTGGCATACAGGGTTTGATACCTTTCGGTGTCGATCTGCTCGGATTCGCGGTTTAAATAGGGTGGAATGGGGATGGTTCCGCAGATTTCCAGCACACGGGAGAAGGGAGAACCGTCTTTCCAGGAAAAACGGACCGTGCCGGTCTGGCCATCCCGGTTAAGGAGTTCCGCCCGAAGGTCCATGGCCGATACAGCGGAATCCGCGTCCGGATTATACAGAAAGAGGATATCCTCCTTCCACTTTTTGGCATTACCGATAACGCATTTCCAGGTGGTTTCCTCCGTAGCGGCAAAAGCCGTGTTGTACTCCGGCGGAGCAACGGGTTCCAGGCAGAAGATCTCTATATGTGCACCGGTTTCCCGCTGAAAATGCAGGCGCGCAGGCACCACTTTGGTGTCGTTGAACACCATGAGGGCATCGGCAGGCAGCAAATCCGGCAAATCCCGGAAGATATACTCACAGGCCTTTCCGTCTTTGTAATGCAGCAGCTTGGACGCATCCCGCTCCGGAAGGGGGTATTTCGCAATCCTGGAGTCCTCCAGGCCATAATTATAGTCTTCGATATGAATTTCCGGTATCATGAGAATTCAATATTTGCCGCAAAGTTACACAATCTATCGGAGATTCCGCAATACCGGCAAAAAAGCTCTTTTTGCGCTTATTGATTTTTACAAAAACGAAATATAGTTCACAAATATTTCGTGCAAATTTGTATACATTTTAACGAAAATTCAAATATTTAAACTACCTGTTGCTAAAATTTTTCGCGCTAAATAATTCCAAAAATTGAATTTTTGTATATAATGAATAATCAGTTATTTATATGCTTAATCGAAATAAATACTTAAATAGAAATGGATATCCTGCCGGTTTCAGCCGAAAATTGGGCTAAAACTAGTTGGAATTCTTCAATTATTATATTATGATTCAGAAATTTATCCACAATTAACTAATGTTATATTTTAGATAGATACTGCCTTGTTATCCCCTATTCTGTTTACAAATGGACATCCTCGAGATTTGGTTTTTCCGTTATTTGTTTTTACTTTTGTAACGAAAAAGTATAAAAATATGAATCGGCGTTTATTGCAGTTTTTGCAGGCAGAAAACATCACGCAGTCTCAGTTCGCAGATATTTTGGACGTGGCGCGCGGAAGTGTTTCCCATATCCTTTCCGGACGTAACCGGCCGGGATACGATTTTATGGAGAGTCTGCTGCTTCACTACCCCAATTTGAACCTGGACTGGCTGCTCACCGGCAAGGGCAAGATGTACAAAAACAGTCCGGAAGAGGTTTCCCTTCCGCAGGATACAGAGCTTCTGGAGCTCTCAGAAGAGGCGGAAACCGTCCCTGAGACCAAGGAAATCAGCCATATCCTCGTATTCTATACGGATAACACCTTCCAGGAATACCATCCTGCCTGATTATTTCTTATATTTGTGCATCAGCAATAATATAAGGAGCAATGCTACTGTTCAAACCACACTTCAAGGGCCTGGAAAAAGAGGTTTCCGGCCTCCGCTTCAGCAACCCGGTGGGGCTTTTCCGCAAGGGGGATTCGGCCAGGATCCGTGCCCTGGCGGGCCTGGGAGTGGGTTTTTTAACGCTCACCCCGGATTCGGACCATATCATGGAGTGGATCCAGCGCCTGGCGCAGCAGCGCCACAGCCAGGACATCCTCCTGGCGGTGAACCTCAACAAGAACATAGAACGCTCCTTCTCGCTTTCATACGATTTTGCCGATATCCTTATCGTAGACACCAACAGCAACGGCGGAATAGACTCTCCGGATATTACGGATATCCCCCTCCTGCTGGATGAACTGCTGAATCTGCGGCTTTGCTATGAGCGGCTAACCCCCATTTTCCTGCGCCTTCCCAAGGGCCTTACCCCGGAAGAATTGCATTCTATCCTGTCCTATTGCCTGCTTTCCGGCATCAATGGCATTGTGGCAAGCGGCAAAGGAACCGTCCGTCAGGTCCTGGAGTACACCCAGTGCCGGATTCCCGTGATAGGATGCACCGCTGCGCCGGAAGAGGCGGCTGCCATGCTGCAGGACGGCGCTTCCCTCATCGAGATGGACGTACGCCCTCCCGTGGCGCTGAAACTGCTCAAAACCCTGGAAAAAGAAGCCAAGAAACATGATTAACGCCTGTATTTGCACCATCGGCGACGAGATTCTCATCGGCCAGGTGGTGGACACCAATTCCTCACATCTTGCCGTGGCCCTGGAAGAAGCCGGCGTACGCATAACCCGGATGGTATCCATTGGAGATGAACGGGAGGAAATAGCCCAAACGCTTCGTAAAGAATTGTCCCGCAGCACCATAGTTATCACAACAGGAGGCCTGGGACCCACCAAGGACGATATTACCAAGGGCGTCCTGGCAGAGCTTTCCGGCAGCAAAGGCTATGTGGAGCACGCCGGCCAGCTGGAAATGATCCGGAAGATCCTGGCCTTCCGGGGCTTGGACATGCTCCCCAACAACCGGGCGCAGGCACTTGTTCCGGACAAGGCAGAAGTAATTGTGAATCAGCTTGGTACTGCCCCAATTATGGTATTCCGGAATCTCTTCGGAGGCACGCTGTATGCCCTTCCGGGGGTTCCCCATGAGGCCGTGGGTGCCATCCCTGCCCTGGTGGAAGACATCCGGGCCCACCAGGCGCTCACCCATATCTGCCACCGCAACATCATGGTGTACGGGATAGCGGAGTCCGCCCTGTCCCAGTTAATAGCCCCCTGGGAGGATGCCCTGCCGGAAGACATGCATCTTGCATACTTACCTAATCCGCTCACTGGCATTCGCTTACGCCTATCCATCTATAGTGGGGAGGAAGGTGAACAGCATGCCCGGATGGAGAAGCAGCTCTCCCAGTTGAAAGCCATCCTGGGAGATAAGGTATATGCCGATGGGGACTCCACCCTGGAGGAAACCCTGGGAGAGATCTTCAAAACCAACAACCTGACGGTATCGGCTGCAGAGTCCTGCACGGGCGGAGAGATAGCCCACCTGTTCACTTCCGTCCCCGGTTCATCCAATTATTTCCTGGGTTCTGTCACTTCCTACGCCATTTCCGTAAAGGAAAATGTGCTGGGTGTCCCCGCCGATGTAATCCGGGAGCACGGGGTGGTAAGCAGCGAGGTGGCCGCCGCCATGGCAGAGGGTGTGAGACGCCTTACGGGGAGCGATTATTCCGTGGCCACAACCGGTCTGGCCGGACCATCCGGCGACGAGAACAATCCGGTGGGAACCGTATGGATAGGAGCCGCCGGACCCCATGGAACCCAGACCGTCCGCTACCAGTTCCGGAACGACAGGAAACGCAATATTGAACGCTTTGCGGCCTCTGCGCTGGACTTTTTACGTCGTTTTGTTTTAGCAGACCTAAACCGCTGAAAATAAATAAAAATAACAAAGTTGTTAGACGCGCTAACAACTTTGTTATATTTACACTTGTTTACAAGTTAACACATTGATTCGGCGGCTTTTATCACCCGCCGGAACACGTCCATAAGGTTTTTCCCTGTAACCTTCTCTATGTCCCTGGAAGAGTAGCCTCTGCGGGCCATTTCCTGTGCTATGCAGCCTATCTTGGAGACATCCTCCATCCCCTCCGGAGCTACCAGGATACCATCATAATCGGAGCCCAGTCCCACATGGTCTATCCCCGCCAGGGAGACGGCATGGTCCACATGGTCCACGATTTCTTTCACCCCCGGACGGGGCAGCTCCCGGAGGCGGTCCTGCATCCGGTGCCAGGCCTCCACCCGCTCCGGGTCGGCCGGATTCCGGATAAAGGCGGCCTCCACGGCATCGGCCTCATCCAGGAGGGCGGCATCGGCGGGGTCCTTCCCAAAATCGTCGGACAGGAAGGAGGGGTAGAAATTGATGCCCACATACCCGTCGCTCTCCCCCAGCGCCTGCAGCATCTCATCGGTAAGGTTCCTGCGGTGCCCGCACAGGGCCCGGCAGCAGGAATGGGTGGCCACGATGGGTGCACGGGAAAGCTTGAGGCAATCCCAGAAGGTACTGTCGGCGGCATGGGAAAGGTCCACCATCATGCCCAGGCGGTTCATTTCCGCCACCACTTCCCTGCCGAAGGGGCTCAGTCCGCCCCAGCGCTTCCCTTCCGCGGCACTGTCGGCCACGGCATTGTCGCCGTTATGGGTAAGGGTAAGGTAACGCACGCCCATGCGATAAAACGTCCGTAGAAGGGCCAGGGACTCCTGGATGGGACTTGCGTTCTCCATCCCCAGGAAAAGGGAAATACGGCCGTTTTTGCGGGCTTTATCGGCATCCTGCGGAGAGAAGGCAAGCGAAACCTCCTCCGGATGGGCTTCCACGGCGTCGTAAGTGGCCGACAGCATCTGCAGGGCATAGCGCGTCGCAGCATCCGGAGCCATCTGGGCAGGTGTATAGAGGGCAAAGAAGGCCCCGTCCATGCCCCCGCGGCGGAGTTTGGGGAAATCCACCTGGGCATAGGCATTGTCCAGGCCGGGATCCCGCAGCCGCAACAGCTGCGAGGGCGTGTCCATATGGGAATCGTACATGGGCTATTTCTTTTCGGAAACGGGAGCCAGGGTGGATTTGAGGATGCGGCGGACCTTCATCTCAGGGGAACCGTCATAATACACTTCCGCACCGCCGCTGAGGTCCACATCCAGGGTCTTTTCCACCTTTACACTAAGCTCACCGCCCGTCATTTTGGCTTCCACCTTGGGAACAGGCAGGGCACGGGCATCCACCTTCATGTTGCGGTCGCCCTTGGCCGTGAGGGAATCGGCCTTGCCGCTCAGGGTAAGTTCGGAGCGACCGCCGGCATCCACCGAAACCGCCTCTGTCGTGGCGTCTACGGTAGCCTTGGCGCTTCCGCCGGCCTTCACCGTAAGCTTCCGGCCGTCCACGTTGGCGCGCAGGACGCTGCTGCCGTCCACATCCAGTTCAATGTCGCTGGTGGCATTGAGCAGGAAGGTGGCCTGGCTCTTGTCTTTCAGGGTGACCTGGGCCGATGAGGCCGTCACGGAAAGGTTCTTGACCAGGGCCTTGTCTTCCAGTTTCAGCGAGAAATCGTTGGCCGAGAACTCGTCCACGCCCGTAAGCACCACATTGTCCTCCAGTTCAATTCCTTCCAGACGGGGCGCATAAACCACGGCGCGGAACACCAGGTCGGCCGCCTTCTTTCCCTTCAGGTCTTTCTTAATATCCTTGGGAACCTCTTTTTCATTGTAGCTGATGTGCAGGACGCCCGTACGGACGTAAACTTCCACATAATCGGCAAGGACCTTGTCTACGGTAACCTTGGCACTGTAGTCACCCCTGGAAAGGGTAACCTCGAAGTCTCCGGAGACCTTCAGGGTCCTGAACTCGCCCACCGGATAGGTCTTTTCCTGCAGCTGGGAGCTGCCCTGGGCCGCGGCGCCAAGGGTGAAAATACTTAAAGTGACAATTGCAATAATTGTACGGATAGTGTTATTAATCATGACTTTCATATTTATTAGTTTTTAATTCTCCAATTGTTCTGAAAGGGTGGCCCATTCTTCCGTATAGGCATCCATATCCCGTTTCAGGTTCAGGTACTCGGCCGTAAGGTCCATGATGTCGTCCTTGGGGCCGGGATTGCCCAGCACCTTCTCAATCTCCGCCATCCGCTCCTCATGGGAGGCAATCTCCTTCTCCAGCCAGTTCACCCGGCTCCGGACCTTGCGCTGCTCCCTGGAAACGGCCTTCTGCACCTGGAACTGCTGCTGGGCCGATGCCTTCTTCCCTTCGGCCTGCGGCCTCGCCGGCGCCGCGGCATCCTTCCGCTCCAGTTCCGAGAGGCTTTCCAGCTTGCGCCGGCGCAGGAAATCGGCCACGCTGCCCAGGTGTTCCTTCACCCTTCCGTCCCGGAATTCGTACAGCTTGTCCACCAGGCCGTCCAGGAAGTCCCGGTCGTGGGAAACGACAATAAGCGTGCCGTCAAAGGCCATCAGGGCCTGTTTGAGCACATCTTTGGAACGGATGTCCATGTGGTTGGTGGGTTCGTCCAGCGCCAGCACGTTGTGGGAGGAAAGCATCAGTTTGGCCATGCCCAGGCGGGCGCGTTCGCCGCCGCTGAGTACGGAAACCCGCTTGTCAATGTCCTCTCCCTTGAAGAGGAATGCCCCCAGGATGTCCCGGAGCTTGGTTCTCACGTCCCCCACGGCTATCCGGTCCAGCGTACCGAAAACCGTCTCGGAAGGGTCCAGGACCTCTTCCTGGTTCTGTGCATAATAGCCGATGCTAACGTTGTGCCCCAGCCTGGCCTCCCCGTCCATGGGTTCCAGTTCGCCCATGATCACACGCATGAGCGTGGTCTTTCCTTCGCCGTTCCGGCCGATGAGGGCTACCTTCTCGCCGCGTTTGATCTCTATGTTTGCATCCCGGAAAACCACTTTCTGCGGGTAACCCACGGTAAGGTCCGTTCCCTTGAAAACCACGTCCCCGGAACGCTGGGCGGGCGGGAACTTCAGGGTGAGGCGGGCATTGTCGGTCTCGTCAATCTCAATGCGTTCCAGCTTCTCCAGCGCCTTGATGCGCGACTGCACCTGGTTGCTCTTGGTGGGTTTGTATCGGAAGCGGTTGATGAAGTCTTCCGTCTTCTCTATCATGCGCTGCTGGTTCTCGTAGGCGGCCGTCTGCTGGGCCATCCTTTCGGCGCGCAGCGTAACATATTGGCTGTAAGGCACCTTATAGTCGTGGATGTGCCCCAGGAGTATTTCCACCGTCCGGCTTGTCACATTATCCAGGAACTTGCGGTCGTGGGAGACCAGCAGCAGGCTGCCCCGGAAGGCCTTGAGGTAATCCTCAAACCACTCGATGGATTCAATGTCCAGGTGGTTGGTGGGTTCGTCCAGCAGCAGCACGTCCGGAGACGAGAGCAGGATCTTGGCCAGTTCGATGCGCATGTTCCAACCCTGGCTGAAGGTTTCGGTCCTGCGCTCCAGTTCGTCTTCCCGGAATCCCAGGCCGGAGAGCACTTTCTGGGCACGGGCGCGGGGAGACTCCCCGCTGTCCAGGGCCAGAGCGTCGCCAAGCTCGTTCAGGCGGCCGATCAGCGCCGCGTAAGAGGCCGATTCATAGTCGGTTCTCTCCCCCAGCGAGGCGGTAATCCGCTCCATCTCCCGCTCCATCTCATGGATGGAGTCAAACACAGTGAGTACCTCTTCCAGCACCGTACGGCCCCGGTGATGCTCCATGATCTGCGGCAGATACCCAATCCGGATGCCGGAGGGAAGGGCCACGGAGCCCGAAGTGGGGCTCTGCTCCCCCGTAATGAGCTTCATGAGGGTGGATTTGCCGGCGCCGTTCTTCCCCACCAGCCCTATCTTGTCGGAGTCGGAGATGTGGAAACTCACATCGTCCAGCAGGGTGAAGCCGCCAAAGGCCACCGTTATGTTGTTGAGGGAGATCATTCGGCCGGGACAGGTTTGCGGCAAAGCAGGATGGACAGTTCAAAGAGTCCGTACAGCGGGATGGCCAGGACGAACATGGAAAAAGGATCGCTAGGCGTAATGAAAGCCGCTAATACTAAAACAATTACAAAGGCGTATTTGCGCCAGCGCTTTAACTTGCTCCGGTCCACGATTCCAAGGCTTGACAGCACCAGGATCACCGTGGGGAATTCAAACAGAAGGCCGATGAGGAACACCATGGAGGTGAACAGCGACATATAGGAAGTGAGGGAGATGGTGTTCACTATGGCGTCGCTCACGGAGAAGTTCACAAAGAACATCAGGCACACCGGGAGCACCACGAAATACCCTACGGCCACACCCAGGTAAAAAAGCCCGGAAGAGAGCCAGAAGGCCTTTTTCACCGCCTTTTTCTCCTTCTCGTACAGGGCCGGCGCCACAAACTTCCAGATCTCCCAGATAATATAGGGAAACGCCAGTACCAGGCCGCAAAGGACGGCCACCTTGAGATAAAAGAAAAACTGGGCCGATAACTCAATGTTTATCAGGTCCATGGAGAAATCCACCCCCGGGAGGCGGTAGAGCGGAAAATGGGCGCGGGTGGGCCAGAAAACCGCCTGGAAAAGCGGTTTGGGAATTGCCAGGAAGATGAGGGAAAGCAGCGCCACGGCCAGCACCGAGCGGAAAAGGGTTCCCCTCAGCGCCTCCAGATGGTCCCAGAAGGACATCTCTGCGTCCTTCCCGTCCACCTTACTTCTCTTCCTTGGAATAGTCGTCCTTCTGGGGCTGGTCGTCGGCCTTGATCTCCTTCTCCACCTCGTTCATCCCCTCCTTGAACTCCTTCACGCCCTTGCCGAGCCCTTTCATGAGTTCGGGAATCTTGCGGCCGCCGAAAAGGAGCAGCACCACGGCCACTATGGCCACGATTTCCCAAGTTCCAAGCATAATCAACGGGTACAGCATATCTCTATTGGTTATTGATAAATTTCTCAAACAGGTCGCAGATCACTTCGGGGCAGCGGGTGGGCATGAAGCTTTCCTTGTTCAGGAAGCCCAGCACCACCAGCCCTTCCGCGCACAGCACGCCGTCCTGATTGTAGACGGCCTGCTTAATGAACATCTTGGCCATGGGAACTTTGTTCACCTCGGCCGTTGCGGTGAGCACATCCCCCATCCGGGCCGGGTGCCGGAAACGGCACTCTACCGACACGATGGGAACCAGCACGCCCAGCTCGCTTTCGCACTTCTCAATGGGAAAACCCAGCTGGACCATCATCTCGTCACGGGCAATCTCGAAATAGCGGATATAGTTGGAGTGGTGAACCACCGCCATCTGGTCCGTTTCGTAGTACCTTACCGGGAATGTTGCCTTGAATATCGCCATAACAAAAATGTTATCAATATAAACAATTTTGTTTTATTTACTCTCTTTAAGCTGCTTAATCTTCGCTTCCAGCGTTTCTATCCTGGAAAGGGTATCGGCCTCTTTTTTGCGCTCGTTTTCAATGACGGCGGCCGGAGCGTTGTTCACGAAGCGCTCGTTGGAGAGTTTTCCGCGGATACCGGCAAGGAATTTCTGCTGGTATTCCAGATCCTTCAGGGCCTTTTCCATCTCTTCCTGCACGTTCACCATACCCGTGAGCGGGATGCCCATTTCGGTGGTACGGACCAGGAAGGCGGCGGCCTGTCCCCCGTCCAGATCCTGCACCAGTTCCACCGTAACACCGGCCATCTTTTCAATGAGCGGGATGCAGGGGAAAGCAGCGGCCTTGACCTTAAGCTGCAGGGCTTCCTTGGGGCCGATGTTGCGCTGGTTCCGGATGCCGCGGACGCCGTTCACCGTCTCCATGGCCAGGGCGAAGTTGTCCAGTACGGCGGGATCGAAGGCTTCGGCCTTGGGCGTAGGAGCAACCATGATGGTCTCCCCTTCCTTCCGCTCCGCCATGTCCTGCCAGAGCTCTTCCGTAATGAAGGGCATCACAGGGTGGATGAGTTTGAGCAGGGCCTCGAAGAAGCCCAGGGTGGCTTGCTGGGTCTCCGGATCCACGGGCTGGCCGAAGGCGGGTTTGATAGCCTCCAGATAGGCCGAGCAGTAGTCGTCCCAGAAGAGCTTGTAAATGGTCATGAGGGCATCCGAGATGCGGAATTTGCCATAGTGGTCTTCCACCGTGCCGATGGCTTCCGACAGCCTGGCACGGAACCATTCCACAGCCAGTTTCTGGGCAGTTGTCTGCGGGATATCGGCCACCTGGAAGCCTTTCACCAGGCGGTAGCTGTTCCAGATCTTGTTGCAGAACGCGGCGCCCTGCTTGATCTGGGCCTCGTCGTAGAAGATATCGTTACCCGCGCTGGCGCACAGGAGCATGCCGATACGTACGGCATCGGCACCGTAATTCTCTATCAGATCCAGCGGATTGGGGCTGTTGCCCAGGGTCTTGGACATCTTGCGGCCGATCTTGTCCCGCACGATGCCGGTGAAATACACGTTGGAAAAGGGCTCCTTGCCCATGAACTCGTTTCCGGCCATGATCATGCGGGCCACCCAGAAGAAGATGATGTCCGGGGCGGTGACCAGGTCGTTGGTGGGATAATAGTAGGCCAGGTCGGCATTGGGCTTGTGGTCCGGATGGCCGGGCATCTGGGGGTCGAAGACGGAGATGGGCCAGAGCCAGGAGCTGAACCAGGTGTCCAGTACATCCTCATCCTGCCGGAGGTCTTCGGCCTTGAGGGAAGGATTGATAGCCTGTGCGGCCTTAAGTGCTGCTTCAGCTGTGGCCTCCACCACGTAGGAGCCGTCGGGAAGGTAATAGGCCGGAATGCGCTGGCCCCACCAGAGCTGGCGGGAGATGCACCAGTCGCGGGCGTTTTCCATCCAGTGACGGTAGGAATTCACATACTTCTCCGGGATGAACTTGGTGCGTCCGCTCTCCACGGTCTCCAGGGCCACCTGGGCCAGCTGGTCCATCTTGAGGAACCACTGGGCCGACAGCTTGGGCTCGATAACGGCATCCGTGCGCTCGCTGTAACCCACGGGAGAGGTGTAATCTTCCACTTTGAGCAGGTTGCCGGCTTCTTCCAGCATCTTCACTATCTTCTTGCGGGCCACGAAGCGGTCCTCGCCCACCAGGATATG
>JAEEQF010000059.1 GCA_016285175.1 Bacteroidales bacterium | reverse complement strand
CGGGTTCCGGACAGCCGGTAGCGGACGGCGGATCGCAGCTCACGGTGGACCGCAAGGGGGTGAAGAACCTGGGGGACGACATCCGCTTTATCCGCACGCGTACCTCCCTGGGAGCCGCCAAAGGCTTCTTCGTGTATTCCCCGCTGTGGTGGATCCTGGTGGCGTTGCTGCTATTGGCAGGCCTGGGCTTCTGGCTGGGCTTCCGCAAGGTGGCCGCCCGCCGGGCCGATGTGGCGGGAACCCGCAACCGCAAGGCCACGCGACAGGCGCTCAAGCGCTTGGCCCAGGCCCGCGAATTCCTCCAGAAGAACTTCTACACAGCCTTCTATGAGGAGCTGCACCGCTCCCTGCTGGGCTTCGTGGGGGACAAGCTGTCCATGGACATGGCCGACCAGAACAAGGAGAACATCGCCACCGCTCTGGTGGAGAAGGGTACCTCGGAGGCGCTGGCAGCGGACTTTACGGCGCTGCTGGATGCCTGTGAATTCGCCCGCTATGCTCCGGATGCCGGCCATGAGGCCATGAATGCCCATTACGAGCAGGCCGTCTCGCTCATTACGGCCATCGATTCTTCCATGAAAAAGACTCCTTCCCGCAGCGGCAAGGTAGCTACTATGATCCTTTCGCTGCTGCTTCTGGTACCCTTCGGTGCCCGGGCCGCCCAGTCCTATCCGGATTCCCTGTGGACTTCCGGAGTGGAAGCTTATACTGCCGGAGATTATGCATCGGCCGTGCAGGACTGGGAGG
This sequence comes from Bacteroidales bacterium, assembly GCA_016285175.1. GTDB lineage: Bacteria > Bacteroidota > Bacteroidia > Bacteroidales > UBA932 > Cryptobacteroides. The sequence continues at coordinate 11,745 of JAEEQF010000059.1, read as the reverse complement.
AGGTGCGCGCCGCCGGCCTCATGTCCAAGGAACTGTACTATAATCTGGGCAACGCTTACTTCAAGACCGGCGAGATTGCCCCGGCCATCCTCTGGTACGAGCGGGCGCTGCGCCTGGATCCTTCCGACGCCGATGTCCGCTACAACCTGGAATTCGCCCGTTCCCAGACACAGGACCGCATTGAGGAGGTGCCGGAAATCTTTTTCGAGGCCTGGGGGCACTCCCTGTGCTACCTGCTGCCTTCCAACACCTGGGCGGTGCTGTCGCTGGTCTTCCTGGCCTGTACGGTGGTACTGGCGCTGCTGTTCCTGCTGGGGTCCACCAGGGGCCGCCGCCGGCTGGGCTTCTTTGCCGGCATCGTCACCCTGCTCCTGGCCCTGCTGGGCTGGGACTTCGCCCAGTGGCAGCGCACGGAAGCCCGCCAGCAGAACCGCGCCATCGTGATGCGCCCGGTCTCTTCCGTGAAGAGTTCCCCTTCGGCCGATACGGCCAAGGACCTCTTCATCCTGCACGAGGGTACTGCAGTTAAGGTTCTGGATACCGTCTCCGGCTATACCAACATCGAAATTGCCGACGGCCGCCAGGGCTGGCTTCCGTCAAAGGATATAGAGGTGATTTAATCTATCCTCCAATCCCGCTTTTCGGGCAAAAATGACGGCGCCGGCGTTCTTCAAAACGTCGGCGCCAGCATTATGGGCCATTTTTGACGGCGTAGCGGTCTAGTACCTGTTGAGCGGGCGGCCGGAAGTCATCATATGAACCTTGCGCTTTACCTCGTCCAGGATGAGTTTGTGCGCTATGCGTTCGGCTGTCTGCTTCTCGTCCGGTTCCTTGGCGGCCAGGGCTTCGGCGTGGGCATTGGCCGATGTGAGCACCTGGTCGATAAGGTCCACGATGGCAACCATGTCCTTCTGCTCAAAACCGCGGGAAGTGATGGCCGGAGTGCCGATGCGCAGGCCGCTGGTGGCAAAGGCGCTGCGGCTGTCGAAGGGTACCATGTTCTTGTTCACGGTTATATCGGCCCGGACCAGTTCCTTCTCGGCCAAACGGCCGGTGAGGTCCGGGAACTTGGTGCGGAGGTCTATGAGCATGAGGTGGTTGTCCGTACCGCCGGAGATAATCTTGTATCCCTTGGAGATGAACTCCTTGCACATGGCGGCGGCATTGGCCACCACCTGCTTCTGGTACTCCTTGTATTCCGGCTGGGCGGCCTCGAAGAAGGCCACGGCCTTGGCGGCGATCACATGCTCCAGCGGACCGCCCTGGATGCCCGGGAATACGCTGGAATTGAGGATGGCGCTCATCATCTTCACCTCCCCCTTGGGCGTGGTGAGACCCCAGGGATTGGGGAAGTCCTTGCCCATGAGGATGATACCGCCGCGCGGTCCGCGGAGGGTCTTGTGGGTGGTGGAAGTGACGATATGTGCGTACTTCACAGGGTTCTTCAGGAGGCCGGCGGCAATGAGACCGGCGGTGTGGGCCATGTCTATCCAGAGGATGGCGCCCACCTTGTCTGCGATGGCGCGCATACGCTCGTAATCCCATTCGCGGGAATAGGCCGATGCACCGCCGATGATGAGCTTGGGCTTGCATTCGAGGGCCTTGCGCTCCATTTCGTCATAATCCACACGGCCGGTTTCCGGATTAAGGCCATAGGGCACCGGATGGTAAAGAAGGCCGCTGGCGTTCACGGGAGAGCCGTGGGTGAGGTGGCCGCCCATGGACAGGTCCAGTCCCATGAAGGTATCTCCCGGCTTGAGGATGGCCATGGTGACAGCCATGTTGGCCTGGGCGCCGGAGTGCGGCTGCACGTTGGCATATTCCGCATCGTACAGGGCGCAGAGGCGGTCGATGGCCAGCTGTTCAATCTGGTCCACTACCTCGCAACCGCCGTAATAGCGCTTGCCGGGATAGCCCTCCGCATATTTATTGGTGCAGATGGAGCCCATGGCTTCCATCACCTGATTGGATACATAATTCTCCGAGGCAATCAGTTCCAGACCGGAAGACTGGCGCTCGTATTCTTTTTTGATAAGGTCAAAAACCTGCAGATCTTGTTTCATAAGATACCATTTAGTTCTATCATACAAAGATAATCTTTTTCCGTCAAAAAGCCTTATCTTTGTGCCGATGAAAGACAGAAAACTGCTCAACATAGAACTGGGCCGCCTGTCGGCCGAAGCCTATCGGCAAAAGCCGGAAAGCGGCATTGTGCTGGTGCTGGACAATATCCGCAGCGCCCACAATGTGGGCAGCGCCTTCCGCACGGCCGATGCCTTCGGCGTGGACAAGATCTACCTGGGCGGCATCTGTCCCGTCCCCCCGTCCCCGGAACTGCATAAAGTGGCCCTGGGCGCCGAAGAGGCGGTTCCCTTCGAACAGGTACAGGATGTGCTGGAACTGCTTCCCCGCCTCCGGGCCGATGGCTACACGGTAATAGCCGTAGAGCAAACCGTCCATTCTGTTAAATTAGACGAATTTCAGGCCGGAAGAGACACAGGTTCTCTCCCGGAGAGGAAGTACGCCCTTATTTTCGGAAACGAAGTAAGCGGCGTCCAACAGTCTGTCGTGGACGCCGCCGATTTTGCCTTGGAAATCCCCCAGCAAGGCACCAAGCACTCGCTCAACGTGAGCGTAAGCATCGGCGTGGTGCTGTGGGGAATCCGTTAATCCAGACTGTGGATGGCTAAGCCGCTTCGGAGCTTAGGCTCAAACCAGGTGGTTTTGGGCGGCATGATACTGCCCGTGTCCGCAATGCGGATGAGCTGGTCCATGGAGACGGGATAGAGGGCGAAAGCCACCTTCATCTCTCCGGAGTCCACGCGGCGGGAGAGCTCTCCCAGGCCGCGGATACCACCCACGAAGTCAATGCGCTTGTCTGTGCGAAGGTCCTTGATCCCCAGGATCTTGTCCAGGACCAGGTTGGACAGGATGGTGACATCCAGTACGCCGATAGGGTCGTTGTCGTCATAGCGGCCGGGTTTGGCGGTGAGGGTGTACCATTTGTCGCCCAGGTACATGGAGAAGTTGTGAAGACCTGTGGGGGAGTAGGGCTTGGCAGGACGGCCGCAGCGGGGCTTTGTTGCCAAGGCAACGTCAAAGTCCTCTTCCAGGGCCTTGAGGAACTGCTCTTCAGTGAGACCGTTCAGGTCTTTGACCACGCGGTTGTAGTCGATGATCGCAAGCTGGCTCTGCGGGAAACACACGGCCATGAAGAAGTTGTACTCCTCATTACCGGTGTGGTTGGGGTTCTGGGCCTTCTTCTCCGCGCCTACGCGGGCGGCGGCGGCGGTGCGGTGGTGACCATCGGCCACATAGAAGGCGTCGATGTCCTTGGAGAAGATTTCCGTGATGCGGGCGTTGGTGGCGTCGTCATCGATTACCCAGAAGGTGTGGACGAACTTGTTTTCGTCCGTGAACTTGTACTCAGGCTTGCCGGCGGCGGTTTTGGCGATGATCTCTCCAAGTTCCTTGTGGTCCTTGAAGGCGAAGAAGACCGGCTCTATGTTGGCGTTCTGGATGCGGACGTGGACCATGCGGTCGTCTTCCTTGTCCTTGCGGGTGAGCTCGTGCTTCTTGATGATGCCATTTGCGTAATCGTCCGTATGGGCGCAGAGGACAATGCCGTACTGGGTGCGCTTGCCCATGGTCTGGGCATAGACATAGTACTTTTCCTTGTCTTCACGTACCAGCCAGCCTCTTTCCTGCCAGAGCTTGAAGTTCTCCACGGCTTTGTCGTAGGTGCGCTGTTCGTGCTCGCCTGCGATGGGAGTGAAATCGATTTCCGGCTTGGTAATGTGCAGGAGGCTCTTTTCGCCGGCCATGGCGCGGGCTTCCTCGGAGTTGAGGACATCGTACGGGGGAGCGGCGACTTCGGTCACCAGGTTCTTGGGCGGGCGTATTGCCGCAAAGGGTTTTACACGTACCATATTACTTGTTCACTTGGAATTTGCGGTTGCCGGTGGCGAAGAAATCCACAATCTGACGGGCGGCTGCGAGACCGGCGTTCACGTTGGCTTCGGCGGTCTGTGCTCCCATCTTCTTGGGGGTTGCGAATACACGAAGGCCGAACTTCTCCTGAAGGGCGGCGTAGTTGTCGGGCATGACGTCGGTGACGTATTTCAGGTCCGGCCTCTCTTCCAGGGCCTTCATGAGACCGTCCTCGTCGATGACTTCCTTACGGGCGGTGTTCACCAGGGTAGCACCCTTGGGCATGCGGGTGATGAGCTCGTAATTGATGCTCTTGATGGTTGCGGGAAGGGCGGGAATATGGATCGAGAGGTAGTCGCTGGCGGCATAGAGCTCTTCCACCGAGTGGACGGGCTGGGCTCCGCCGGCGATAATCTGCTCGTCGGTAAGGAAGGGGTCCAGGGCGCAGATTTCCATGCCCAGGGCCTTTGCCTTCTGGCCCACCAGACGGCCCACGTTGCCGTAGGCCTGAACGCCGAGGCGCTTGCCCTGGAGCTCGCTTCCGGTGGCGGGAGTGAACTGGGTGCGGGCCATGAACACCATAAGGCCGAGAGCCAGTTCGGCAACGGCGTTGGAGTTCTGTCCGGGGGTGTTCATTACCACGATTCCGCGCTCGGTGGCGGCTTCGAGGTCTACATTGTCGAAGCCTGCGCCGGCCCTTACGACGATTTTGAGTTTGGGCGCTGCGGCAATAACCTCGCGGGTAACCTTGTCGGAGCGGATTATAATGGCCTCGGCATCGGCGACTCCGTTTACAAGGTCGCTCTGCTCGGCATATTTTTCAAGCTTCACTACTTCGTGACCGGCCTCGGTGAGGATGGACACAATACCGTCCACGGCCTTTGCCGCGAAGGGTTTCTGGGTTGCAAGCAATACTTTCATGGCTATTTCTTAAGAGCTTCGAATTCCTTCATGCAGTCTACCAGGGCCTGGACATCCTCTACGGTGCAGGCGTTGTACAGGGAGGCGCGGAAACCGCCCACGCTGCGGTGACCCTTGATGCCCACCATGCCGCGTTCCTTGGCAAAGGCGAAGAATTCGTCCTGCAGGGTTTCGTAGCCGGGAGCCATCACGAAGCACACGTTCATGAGGGAACGGTCTTCCTTGGCGGCGGTGCCCACGAAGAGCGGGTTGCGGTCAATTTCCCCGTACAGCAGGTCGGCCTTCTTCTGGTTGACCTTCTGGATGGCCTCTACGCCGCCCACGCTCTTGATCCACTTGAGGGTCTCGTTCATCACAAAGATGTTGAACACGGGCGGGGTGTTGAACATGGAGAGCTTGTCGATATGGGTCTGGTAGTTGAGCATGGTGGGGAGGTGACGGGTTACGCGGCCCAGGGAATCTTTCCGGATGATGGCGAAGATGACACCGGCAGGACCCACGTTCTTCTGGGCGCCGCCGTAGATGAGGTCATACTTGCTCACGTCCACCGGGCGGGACATGATGTCCGAGGACATGTCGGCGATGAGGGGGCAGGGGACGTCGTAGTCTTCCTTGATTTCCGTACCGTAGATGGTGTTGTTGGTGGTGATGTGCAGGTAGTCCAGGTCTGCGGGGACCTCATATCCCTTGGGAATATAGGTGTAGTTCTTGTCCTTGGAGCAGGCGATGGCGTATGCCTCGCCGATTCCCTGGGCCTCTACCAGGGCCTTGTGGGCCCAGACGCCGGTGTCCAGATAGGCGGCCTTCTTCTCCAGGTAATTCATGGCTACATAGAGGAACTGGAGGGAGGCGCCGCCGCCCAGGAACACCACCTCATGGGTGTCCGGAATGTGCAGGAGTTCCTTCCACAGGGCGCGGCATTCATCCATCACGGCGTCCCATTCCTTGGTGCGGTGGGAGATGGAGATGAGGGAAATACCGGTTCCGCTGAAATCCTTGAGGGCGGCGATGGCGTTGTCGATGGCTACCTGCGGCAGAAGGCAGGGGCCTGCATTAAAAACATGAACTTTCTTAGACATGATGTTATTTTGTAGTTATTAATAATTTTTTATGTTAACAGTTCGTAAAGATAAAAATTATAATCTGGATTTCCTATATTTCTTCCAATTTTATATCTTTTCCCATCTTTTCGCGAAAGCTGTCCATGGCCGACAGCCGTACGCGCACCTCCAGGGAGCACTGCTCTCCGAAGTCCTGCCCCCGCTGGGAAAGGTCCATCTCCTTGAGCACTTTCATCACGGCGTTCATGGCTTCGTAGCCGAAACTCACCCTAAGCCATTTCCCGGCAATCTTTTCCACCACCTGGGCATGCGCGAGGGCATCGGCCGTGGAGGTCTTGTAGGCCCGGATAAGGCCCGGAATGCCCAGCTTGATGCCGCCGAAGTAGCGCACCACCACCACCAGGGTGTCGCTGAGCCCGGCCGAATCTATCTGCCCCAGGATGGGGCGGCCGGCGCTACCGGAAGGCTCCCCGTCGTCCGAGCTGCGGAAAACGTCCCCTTTGTATCCCAGCCTGTACGCATAGCAGTGGTGCCGGGCGTCGTGATACTGCTTCCTGAGGCCCGCCACAATGGTCTTTACCTCCTCCTCCGTCTCTACCGGAAAGGCCAGGGCAATAAAGCGGGAGCCGTTGTCCTTGAACAGGCCTTCGGAGGGTGCGGCGATGCTGGAATATGCGTCAAAAAGATCCATTACCACGAATGTAGCGTTTTTTGGAGAAAATTGCAATCGAACCGGAAAAAAGCAGTATATTTGGATTCACTAAACGAACTGCAACCTATGGTTTTTAAACTGAAAGTCACCCTTAGCGGGATAAAAGGTTTCTACAGGATATATCTGGTGCACGGCGCCACCACCCTTTATACGCTCCATAAGCAGCTGAGGGCCGATATGGAATTTCCCCAGGACGTGCTCATTATGTTCAAGGCCCTGTCCTCCGACGGAGCCGTCACCGGCCGTTACGGCCTCTTCGACCTGGGTTCCGGCACGGTGGACGCCGTCTCGCTGGAAAAGGCCGTGAAGGCCGGCGCCGCCAGCTTTGTGTATTTCTACGACGTAACCAACCGCAAGAGCGTGAACATCTCCGTGGAGGAGGATACCACCCCTGCCAAGGTGAATCCGGATTTCCCGCTTCTCACGGAATCCAAGGGTCCCAACCCCATCGAGTTCGAGAACGGTTATGTGGCCTTCGAAGACCTTCCGGAAAAGCAGCGTTACCTGCCCGGTGAAGAGCCGGAGGATTTGGATGACGAGGGCTTTGACGATGAAGAGGATGAGGCCGATGAGGAAGAAGAGGAAGACGAAGACGGCAAGGAAATCTTCGACGAGAACGAATAGGGGATGGGGCGTAAGCTGGAGATTATACTCGGCCCCACCGGTGTAGGCAAAACGGCCTATGCCATCCAGCGCGCCCGGGAAGTGGGCTCTCCCGTCATCTCCTGCGACTCCCGGCAAATATACAAGGAGCTGTGCATCGGCACGGCCGCCCCTTCGCGTCGCGAGCGGGAGCAAGTGAAGCATTATTTCGTCCGCTGCATCCCCATTACGCGCAATTACACCGCCGGCATCTATGAGGCCGAAGCCCTGGCGCTGGTGAACCGCCTTTTTGCCCAGGGGCACGAAACCCTGGTGATGTGCGGCGGCTCCATGCTCTACATAGACGCCTTCTGCTACGGACTGGACGATTTCCCGGAAGTGCCCCTGCAGCTGCGGGAACACCTGATGGAATGCCTGAAGGAAGACGGCGTGGAATCCCTGGCCGAGCAGTTGAAGGAACTGGATCCCGTAAGCTATGAGGAACTGGATCTCTCCAACGGGCAGCGCGTAATCCGGGCCCTGGAGGTGAGCATGTACACCGGCCAGCCCTTTTCCTCCTTCAAGACCAATACCTTCAAAAAGCGCGATTTCGAGATTGTGAAAATCGGCCTGGAAAGGCCCCGAGAGCAGCTTTATGAACGAATCAACGCGCGAGTGCTGGAGATGATGCGCCGCGGCCTGGAGGCCGAGGCCCGCCGGATGCTTCCGTACCGGGACCTTCCCGCTCTCCAGACCGTGGGCTACAAGGAAATGTTCGACTATTTTGACGGGGGCTGTACCCGGGAAGAAGCTGTCCGGCGCATCCAGGTCAATTCCCGCCACTACGCCAAGCGCCAGCTCACCTGGTGGCGCCGGGACGAGGAAATCCAGTGGATTCCGGTGGAATAACTGTGAGAAACGAGATTATTCAAGTGAAAGCGTGGCGGTAGTATGGTATTTCTCTTCTATATGGGCCAGTGTCTTGAGAATACTTAGATCTTTGGTAACGACGGTTCCCACTATAGATTTATAAGTGTAGTCGGCACCACACCACTCTTCGTCCAGGATAAGGAAGAATTCTCCGTTTGCAAAGTATAAAGTCCCGCTTTTCCACTCATCAGTATGGTTGTCCGGAATAGAAGACTTGAGCCTTGACAGCAGTTCCTGCTCCTTGGAACGGTCTGGTCTCATAACCGTGGTTGTGATTACATCCGCGTGAATGACTTTCTTTGAAAGATAGCGCTTGAACGCTTCTGCAGTATTGTTATGGGCAAAGTCCAAAGTCAAATGTTTTCCATCAATTTCAAGACTCATTCTGGAGTCCTTAAGGGAGGCATACTTTTGCACTTGGTCAACCTGGAGGCATTCCTGTTCTCCCCGATACAGTTCGTGCCAGTCACTCCAGTCAACCGGCTTTGTCTCATTCTCTTTGGAACTGATATAATCCAAGGCTTCGGAACCTTCCACAACGATCTTGTTACGGGTATACCCATCGTTGGCCATAAGTGGGATAGACAGGGGTGAGTCAGTAGAATGAGTAACTACTCCGTAACTGTATATCTGGTCATTGATGAAGACACGGTAACGGTAGGGCAGAGTATATACAATGGATTGGAATTTCGTGAGAAAAACGTAGCTCAGATCCAAAGTCAATACTGTCCCTTCCTGGGGCAGAATCCCCTCAACACTGTCAAGAGGCACCACTTCTTCCCGGGTCGGCTCCCAGCGGTAGGGTGATGTACACCCTACCATCAACAGTACAGCAATAACATAAAGGACCTTTCTGGCAACTTGAGTTTTCATAGTATGGGTTCTTTTTTATGCAAAGATATTAACAATTTCCTTAATCCTAATAAACAAGTTATTGGTCGTTTTTTTTATCATGCTTTTAAATATTTTAGGATGTTATTGGTTAAGACAAAGTTCGGTATTATAAAGAGATGCACCGTCATGTTTTGGTTACATTTTTAAATCATAATTGGCTGATAATCAGATAGGTGGCACTTTATGTGGTTACACTTTTAGACAGGTGCTGGTAAAAAGCCCTTTTTTTTGTATTTTTGACGTAAGAATCATTTCATTATGACCATAAAGTATACATCTTTTCTGCTTTCATTTCTTGCATGCTGTTTGCTTGTCTCTTGCCACTCCCGCATAAAGACGGAATTGAATAAGGTTGAACATCTATTGGATAATCATCCTGATAGTGCATTGTCAATCCTTTCCCAAATTAATACAAGAGAGATTACAGGAGAACGTACTCTTGCGCACTATGCTTTACTTAAAAGTGCGGCTTTGGATAAAAATTATATTGATATTGGAAATGATAGCATTATCAGTATAGCCAAGAATTACTATCAAAAAAAAGGTGTCTCATATGACCGGATGAGATCTTTTTATTATTTTGGTATAGTAAAAAAGAATGCGAGTGATTTTGCTGCAGCCGTTGTTTCTTTTGAAAAAGCCCTACAAGATGCCACACTGCTGAATAATCTTCGTTATATTGGCCTGGCTCACAGGAATATGGCAGCGGTGTTTAATGTAACGGGCAACATGGAGGAAGCTAAAAGACACATCAGAATTGCATTAGGAACGTTTGAGAAGAATCTAGATACTGTATATGCCGAATCTGCCAAATATTCGCTAGCCATCAGTTATTTAAACGAGAATCAGATGGATAGTAGCCAGGCATTATTAAATGAATTGCGTTATAGTAATCATAACCCATCTTTGAAATATTATGCAAGTGTTTATTATGCCAATACATTGGTCTCCCAAGGAGACTCACTTAATGAAGCCCTTGCTATTTATAGGAGAATACCCAAAAAGTATTTTGGGCCAGCCCATTATGGTTTTTATGCCCGGGCTTTTGCTATGACATCACAATTGGATTCGGCCCGAAAATGGATGAACGAAGGTTATAAATCTGCCAAGACGAAAGCAGATTCTGCAAAGCTCCATTCTTTTGTATATCCGATTGACTTAATGGAGGGACATCCTCAAATTGCCCTTGATAAGGTTACAGAAGCAATGGCGGTACAGGATTCCTATACCAGACAAGTGCTGTTGCAGTCGTTATCTGTGGCTCAGATGGACTATTATCAGCAAGAGGCATCTATTCAAAAAGCTCGTGCCGAAAGACGATTAGTCATGATTATTTTGGGTGGTGTCGTCTTTTTACTGGTTTTGCTAATTGCTTTTTTGTTTCTGACGAAACGACAGAAAGAGAAAGAATCATTATTGAAGGAGCAGATGGCTCAATTAGCATTAGAGCAACAGGGTATCATCAAGGGTAACAGTCAATTGGTCGGTTCCTTGTTCCTGGATAAAATGGTGCGTCTATGCGGTTTGTCCAGACAATACTATCTGGCGGGAGATGAGTTTGATAAGAAAGTCTTTCTTGATAAATTCCAAAATGCAGTCAAAGAACTGAGGCGTTCTCCAGATTTGCTGGAATTCTTGGAAAAAGATTTAAATCAATATTGTTCTGGTATTATGAATAAATTGGCGGAACAAGTTCCAGGAATAAAAGGTGATAATAGGAGTATTGCAGCTATGTTTTTTGCTGGAATACCGGACTCTTTAATCCGGATAATCATGAACCGTGTTTCAACGGGAAGCCTTAAAACACTCCGTTCCCGTTTACGGCAAAGAATAGTCGATGCACATGCTCTTGATGAAGAACTTTTCCTGAAAATGCTATCAACAGAAAAGCAACCGGGAAAGAAAACAAAAGCATGAGAATAAACCAATAATCATCTTTCTTCCCGGTTCTCCTATCCTATCTGCGCACCGTTGGTCACCACCTCCTGCGGGGTGATGAAGCGCATCTTGCCGTCACCCTGCTTGGCCATGAGGATCATGCCCTTTGACTCTATGCCGCGGATTACGCGCGGGGCCAGGTTGGCCAGGATGCAGATCTGCTTGCCCAGCATATCTTCCGGACTGTAGTATTCCGCGATGCCGGAAACGATGGTGCGTTTGTCGATGCCCGTGTCTATGGTGAGCTTGAGGAGTTTGTCCGTCTTGGGTACGCGCTCTGCTTCCAGCACCGTAGCGGTGCGGATATCCATGGCCCCAAACTGCTCAAAAGTGACCTCCGCCTTCTGCGGCTCCACCTTTTTGGCAGCCTCTTCGGCGGCTTTGGCTGCCTCGGCCTCTTCGCGGGCCTTCTTGATGGCCTCCAGCCGGGCTATCTGTGCATCCACCTCGGCATCTTCTATCTTGCGGAACAGCAGCACCGCCTCGCCCAGTTGATGCCCCTCAGGCAGCAGTTCCGCTTCTCCCAGCATACTCCAATCCAGCACGATGGATCCGGAGGAGCACACCCCTTCCGGAGCATCGGCCTTCTTATTCGCGGAACAGGTATGCACCGCCAGACCTTCGTCAGCCTTGTAGAAGTTCACCGTGGGGGTGCCTTCTCCGGCGCGGTGGTCCCAGCCGGCGTTTACGCCCACGCGGAGGATGTCACGCAGCTTCTGGGCGCTGAACGGGGTGAAAGGCTCGAAGGCGATGGCCAGATCGGCACAGATCTGCAGG
>JAEEQF010000058.1 GCA_016285175.1 Bacteroidales bacterium | reverse complement strand
CCGTGGGGCCATCCTGGAAATTTCCAGCGTGGGTTATGCTACGCAGGAAGTCCAGGTAACCGGAACCCAAATCACAATCAACATGGAGCTGGACTCCCGGGCTCTTGACGAGGCTGTGGTTATTGCCTACGGCCAGCAGAAGAAGGTCACCATCACCGGTGCCGTTTCTGCGGTGGGTGGCGACGACCTCCTGAAAGCGCCTGTAGCCAACGTGGCCAATGCCCTGCAGGGTAATCTCCCGGGCGTTTCGGCCGTCCAGGCATCCGGTATGCCGGGTGCCGATGAACCGGTGATCCGCATCCGTGGTGTTGGGTCCCTGAACAGCGCCGAACCGCTGGTCCTGGTGGACGGCGTGGAGCGTTCCTTCTCGCAGTTGGATGCCAATGAAATCGAAAGCATCTCCGTGCTGAAGGATGCATCGGCCACGGCCGTATTCGGTGTGCGTGGTGCTAACGGCGTCATCCTGGTAACCACCAAGCGTGGTACGGAAGGAAAGGCTTCGGTTACTGCTTCCGCCAGCGCCGCCGTGCAGACCATTTCCAAGTTCATCGACTTTGCCGATTCCTACACTTATGGCAAGATGTGGAACTATTCCGCCATCACCGATGCCCTGCCCATGGACCAGTGGCCCGGAACCGCCAACATCAAGGACTATACTCCTTATGCCGATTCCGGTATCCGCTTCAGCCAGGAAGTGATGGAGCATTTCCGCACCGGAGACATGCCCCGCACCTTCCCCAACATGGACTGGATCAAGTATATCATGAACGATTCCGCCTGGCAGGAACAGGCCAACGTGAATGTTAACGGCGGTACCGAACGGGTCCGTTACTTCGTATCGGCCGGTTTCCTGAACCAGAATTCCCTGTTCAAGACCTTCTCCGACAACAAGAACGAGACCTTCAACTTCAAGCGTCTGAACTACCGCGCCAACCTGGATATCAACGTGTCCAAGCGCAGCCAGCTGTCCATCACCCTGGGCGGCCGCATGCAGGACCGCAACACCATGGGCGGCGGTGAGGGCTTCCTCTTCCGTTACCTGCAGGGCGCTACGCCCTATGCCGGCAGCGGTATTGACGAACTGGGCCGCCACATCGTTTCCGATGAATCCTTCGTGGGCCCCTACGACCGTGATGCCCTCTCCAACTACTATGACCTGGGTTACCAGAACGAAAGCACCAACGTGCTCAACTTCGATATCCAGTACAAGCTGGACATGGGCTTCATCACCGAAGGCCTGTCCTTCAAGACCAAAGCTTCCTACAACTCCGAATATACCGCCCGGAAGAACCGCCAGAACGGTTACGGTACGGGCCTTACCTATGTGGCCACCCTCGTGAACGGTGAGGAAGTCCTCCGCAAGGAGAACATCACCTGGCCCATCCCCTACAACGAGAGCAAATGGGGCAGCCGCAACTGGTACTGGGAAGCCAGCTTCGACTATGCCCGCAAGTTCGGTCAGCACAACATCGGCGCCCTGCTCCTGTACAACCAGAGCAAGACCTATTATCCCTGGGATTCGGACGGCAGCCTGTATCAGTCCATCCCCAAGGGTTATGTGGGCCTGGTGGGCCGTGTCACCTACGACTATGCCACCAAGTACCTGCTGGACTTCAATATCGGCTACAACGGCTCGGAGAACTTTGCTCCCGGCAAGCGTTACGGCCTGTTCCCGTCGGTTTCCGTGGGTTGGATTCCTTCCCAGGAAAGCTGGTGGGAGCCCATCAAGAATTTCATGGGATACCTGAAGCTCCGTGCTTCCTGGGGTCTTGTGGGTAACGACAACACCAACGGTGCCCGTTTCCTCTATCTCCCCGGTGCATGGCAGTTCTATACCGGCTCCATGACGGTGAATCCGCAGGACCGCGGCGCCAACTTCGGCACCAGCGGCAACTGGCTGCAGGCCGTGAAGGAACTCACTTCCGGTAACCCCAACGTTACCTGGGAAACTGCCAGCAAGATCAACCTGGGTGTGGATGCCGGATTCTTCAGGGATCGGCTGCACGCCTATGTGGACTTCTTCTGGGAGGACCGCCAGCATATCCTGGTGTCCAACGCCGCCACCCTGTCGGCCGCCACCTCCCTGCCTTCCAGCTATGTGAACGAAGGCCGTGTGAAGAACCACGGTTATGAAATCACCCTGAACTGGGAAGACAGGATCGGCGATTTCCGCTATTCCATCTCCCCCAACTTCTCCTACGCCCGCAACGAGGTGGTTGAGATGCTGGAAGTTCCGCCTATGTACGACTACCTGCGCCATACCGGTCTCCCGGTGGGCCAGCGTTTCGGCTACGACCTCTTCGAATTCTACCAGCCCGGTACCGAGGATCGCTATAAGGCCGCTTACGGCAAGGATATGCCGGACCAGAACATCGCCCTCAAGTACGGTGACGCCGTTTATGTAGACCTTAACGACGACGGCATCATCGACCAGAACGACCAGAAGCCGCTGGGATACACCGACAATCCGGAAATCACCTACTCCCTCAATGCTTCCATCCACTGGAAGGGCCTGGATTTCTCCATGCTGTGGACGGGTGCCGACCACGTGAGCCGCTCCCTGAACGGATACTTCCGTGACCAGTTCGGTTCCACCAACACTTCGGCCCTGGCCCAGTGGGTGGCCGACAATTCCTGGACGGAAGACAATCCCAACGCCATCCTGCCCCGTATTTCCTTCACCAACCGTGTGCACAACAACCGTGATTCCCAGGCCTGGGTCATCGATTCCAAGTACCTGCGCCTGAAGAACGTGGAGATCGGCTACACCTTCAACAAACCCAAGGGCATGCCGTTCTTCAACTACATCCGGATCTATCTGTCGGGACAGAACCTGCTCACTTTCGCCAACTTCGACGGCAACGACCCGGAAGCCCCGGGCTCCGGTCTGGACTTTGGCGTGCGCTATCCTATGACCCGTGTGTTCAATATTGGCGCACAGCTTAACTTCTAATGCAGATACGAATATGAAAAAGAAATTAGTACATATACTGCTTCTGGGAATCTGCTCCGCCGCCTGCCTTTCCTCCTGCGTGGACAAGTTCGCCGTGGGCGACGCTTTCCTGGAGAAGGCCCCTGGCGTGGACGTGAACATGGAGACGGTCTTTTCCAGCGCAGAATATACCCGTAACTTCCTCTGGGGCGCCTACGGACAGCTGTACTGCGAGTATACCTCCGGTAACATGATGAACGGTGCACCCATCTCTTCCCTGTCGGACTCCTACCACTGCTACTGCGGCTGGGGCGGTCCCATCCAGAGCTACTACACCGGTGGCCTCACCGAGGATGCACAGGATACCGAAAACGGTAACTATCAGGGAAAATTCTCCTATAAGACCATCACCGGCGGTCTGAACTCGGACTCCGGCGGCCGCGTTTCCATCTATGAGACGGTGCGTAAATGCTGGCAGCTCATCGAGAACATCGAGAACGTGCCGGATATGGGCGATGACGAGAAGAGCCGCCTCAAGGGCGAAGCCTACACCATCATGGCCAGCCGTTACTTTGACGCCTTCCGCAACTTCGGCGGACTGTGCCTGGTGAGAAAGGCCTATGAAGTGGGCGAGCAGTTCACCGACGGCCGCGCTACCGCCATGGAAACGGTGGAGTTCATCGATTCGCTCATCGTGTGCGCCATCAAGGAGCCCGGTTTCATCTGGAATGTCTCCAATGCCGATATCGGCCAGTGGTCCGGCCGTCTCACCCGCGCATCGGCCCGCGCCCTGCGCGCCAAGGTGTGGATGTTCGCCGCCTCCCCGCTGTTCAACAACAGCGAACCCTACATGCGCTATACCAAGACCCCTACCGGCCTGGAGAGCGAAGAACACGTATGGTTCGGCAAGGAGGATCCTTCCCTTTGGAACCGCTGCCTGGAATACTGCAACGATTTCTTCAATGAGAATGCGCAGAACGGCAACTATTACGCCCTGATCCAGCCCACTTCGCAGGATGAGGCCGGTTACCGTGCCGCATACCGCCGGGCCTACCGTTACCGCAACGACGAAACCCATCACGAGAAGCTCTTTGACGCCCATCCCACCCAGTATCTTTCCAGCTCGGTTCGGGACGGAAACGTGAGCAACGGCTGGGGCTGGGGCTGGCGCGGCTTCGCGCTGGACTGCCTGCGTCAGGGCGGTGCCGATCCCACCAACGAACTGATGGAATGCTTCGGCATGCAGGACGGCCGCAACTTCCCTTATTCGGATATCTATGGTAAGAAGAGACCGGGCATTGACATCTTTGCCGACCGCGATCCCCGTCTGTACGAGACGATGGTGGTTCCCCGTCACGACTTGCCCGCCGGCTTTGACTACAACGGTGCCAACTATAACGACCCTTGGGTGGGCGGTTGCCTGGAGAACAACAGCAACTTCAACTCCAATGGCGACGACGTGGCCTCCGGCTATGCCAAGTTCAAGTGGCTGCTGGACTATAAGGGCGGCAGCCGTTACGACGACGAGTATATCGGCGTAGCCTACATCCGCCTGGCCGAGATGTACCTGATCCGTGCCGAGGCCAAGGCCGAGACCGGTGACCTGCAGGGCGCCCTGGACGACATCCATGTGGTCCGCAGCCGCGTGGGCCTGGGCCGTCTGGAGGATATGAATCCCAGCCTGCAGCTCAAGTCCAACAAGGAAAACCTCATCAACGAGATTCTCCGCGAGCGCAACTGCGAGATCGGTGCCGAGTGCGGTGACCGTCTCTACGACATGGTCCGCCGCAAGCGTCAGGACCTCTTCACCAAGCCGCTCCACGAGATCCGTGTATACCGCCTGGATGCCGATGGCAACCGCATGACCGGTGACACGCAGTACAAGGCCGGTGAACCCTGGCCCGAGTTCGAGTACGAGAATCCGGAGATTGTAGTGGGACACCGCCGCTGGTGGGATGCCGGCTACTGGACCAACAAGTGGTACCTGGATCCGCTTTCCCGCGTAGAGATTCAGAAAGGATATGGCCTCACCCAGAATCCTGGTTGGTAATCATTAGAAATAGTCACGATTATGAAATTACGCAATATACTTATATGTAGCCTGTTGGGGATCTGCGCAGCTTCCGTGACTGCCCAGGCTCAAGTACAGCTCAGTGACAAGAAGTCACAGAAGGTGGATTTGGGCTATGGCACGGAGAGTTCGGAATTCCTGACCACGGCGGCAACCTATACCATTACCGCCGAAGAGCTGAGACGCACCTCGGCCATCTCCCTGGCCGATGCCCTTTACGGCAAGCTGCTGGGTCTCACCGCCCTGCAGAACACCGGCTTCAAGGGTGAGGAAAACCGGGGTGCCTCCTTCAACATCCGCGGAGTCCAGACCACCGGCGAGAGGGATATCCTTATCCTGGTGGATGGCGTTGAGCGTCCGATCGACCGCCTTACCGTAGAGGAGGTGGAAAGCGTTACCGTGCTCAGGGACGCTGCCGCCGTAGCCTTGTACGGACACGAAGCCATCAACGGCGTGCTCCTGGTGAAAACCAAGCGCGGACAGGCCGACAGCGGCTTCAACATCAAGGTGGGCGCCTCCCACAAGATCCAGTTCGACCCTAAATCGGCCGATATGGTAAGCGCCTACGATTATGCCAATGCCCTGAATGTGGCCCGTATGAACGACGGAAACAATGTGGCCTACACGCCTGCCGAACTGCAGAAGTTCCAGGATGGCTCCGATCCGCTTGTCTATCCCAACGTGAACTGGAAGGACGAAGTGTTCAAGAACACCGCCAACGAGACCAACGCTTTCATCTCCATGTACGGCGGCACCAACAATGTGGAGTACTATTCCCAGTTGGACTATACGGATGCTTCCGGTCTCTATAAGCACCCGGACCAGGGCGACTGGAACTCCCAGCTGCGCTATTCCAAGGCCAGCATCCGCACCAACGTGGACTTCCAGGTAACCAAGTCCACCCGGGTAAAGACCAATATCTTTGCCCTGTTCATGGAAACCAACGGCGTTCCCAACATGAACTCCAACGATGCCTGGTGGCACCTGTACAAGGTTCCCGCGCTGGCCTTCCCCATCAAGACCATGGACGGTGTATGGGGCGGCAGCCAGACCTACGGAGACTTTAACCTGGTGGCCAAGTCCCAGGGTACCGGCTTCTCCAAGACGCATCAGCGCCAGATCTGGGCCGACCTCACCCTGGAGCAGGACCTGGACTTCATCCTGGAGGGACTCAAGTTCTACCTGGGCGGCTCCTACGACAATGCCTCCAACACCATTGAGAACCGTTCCAAGGGTTACCAGTATGGCTGGAACTATTATGACGCAAACGGCCAGTTGCAGGAAGCGGTAATGGGTACGGTGGAGGACAAGCTGGTCTTCAACTACTGGGTGGATTCCCAGTGGCGCATCGGCACCATCAACACTGGCCTGCGCTATGCCACCCGTTTCGGCAACGGCGACAACCTGGCCGCCAACCTCAATTACAATATGAAGAGCGAGATCCGTGACGGACAGAGCAACACCTGGTACCGCCAGAACGCGAACCTGGCCCTGCATTACGACCATGCCGAAGCCCTGGTGGCCGACATCGTCCTGGCAGCCAACGGTTCCAACCGTTCATACCCGGCCAAGTGGGCCTTCTCTCCCACCGCAGCCCTGGGCTGGATCTTCGCCAACAACCCCGATGCCGGTTTCCTGAACTACGGTAAGTTCCGCCTCTCAGGCGGTATCCAGCATACCGACTATGTTCCCGCGAACGGCCTGTGGCTGGACCGTTGGAACAATTCCCACGGCCAGTTCTGGTATGGCCAGAACTTCTCCAGCTCCTGGGGTGCGTTCCTTACCCAGTTCCCCACCACCAAGTTCCAGCAGGAAGCTGCCTACAAGGGAAACTTCGGCGTGGATATGCGCATCGCCAACAGCCTGGACTTCACGGTGGATGCTTACTATCAGCAGCGCCGCAACATCCTGGTGAGCGCCGGTTCCCTGAATTCGGACGTGGTGGGTATCCAGTCGGCCTATGACGACAAGGGCGTGGTTGCCAGCTACGGCGTTGAAGCCGGCCTGCGCTACGCAAAGACCTTCGCCAGCGGTCTCAACCTGAACTTCGGCGGAAACGTCTCCTACAACCGGAGCAAGGTCCTGGAATGGATTGAGACTCCCGCCTACCCGAACCTTTCCGTTATCGGCACCCCGGCCGATGCAGAGCGCGGACTCGTGGCCCTGGGCTTCTTCCAGAGCCAGGACGAGATTGACAACAGCCCCCTGCAGGAATTCGGTCAGGTGAAAGTGGGTGACATCAAGTACAAGGATGTGAACGAAGACGGCGTCATCAATGAGAACGACCTGGTGGCCATGGAATTCGGCAATGCCGTTCCCGCCCTCAACTACGGCTTCAGCTTCGGTGTGGAATTCAAGGGATTCGGTATCAACGCCACCTTCCAGGGTGCCTTCGGCCAAACCAAGAACCTGATGTATGTAGACGGTGTGTGGGGCGCCCTTTCCGACAACCGGAACCTCTCCCGCGAATACTACAGCAATTGCTTCGACATCGCCGGTGCCAATGCGCTGTATCCCCGCCTTTCCACCACCAACGTGGCCAACAACGCCCGGAACTCCACCATCTGGTACCGGAACGTGAGCTGGCTTAAGCTGCGTGACTGCGAAATTTACTACAAGCTTCCCGCCTCTCTGCTCAGCCGGATCAAGATCTCGGACGTGAAGATTTTCGTCCAGGGACAGAACCTGTTGTCCTTCGGCAACATCTCCGCCCTGGATGCCGAAAACCTGAACACGGGTTATCCTGTGATGAAGGCTGTGAACATGGGCCTTTCCGTTGTATTCTAATAAAGTGCTGACTTATGAAACTAGATAGAATCATCTTATTCATTCTCGCCTGCGTCATTCCTTTCTCCTGCGCAGACCTCGACTATACCGAGGAAAACACGCGTGACGAGGAGTGGACTTACGAATACTTCGAGAATGGTATCAAAAATATGGTATTCGACGTTTACGCACAGGTGTACAACAACGAGTTTGAGTCCAACAGCGCCTACTTCCTGGCAGGTGCTACCGACGAGGCTCAGTATGCCCTGGAAACCGGTGCCGTAAACAACTACGTAAACGGTGGCTGGAGTGCCGCCAACCCCTACTCCCGTACCTGGTCCAAGTGCTACACGGCCATTGCCGACGTGTGCATGTTCCTGGAAAAGCTGGACGAGGCCGACATTACGGAGTGGCAGTACAACCCGGACTATCCCAAGTGGGTGGCCCAGATGGAACTGTTCCCTTACGAACTCCGTTTCCTCCGTGCGTACTTCTACTTTGAACTGCTGCGCGCCTATGGCGATGTGCCGCTGGTAACCACCACGCTCACCAACGCCCAGGCCAACAACATCGAACGTACGCCTGCCAGCCAGATCGTGCAGTTCATCGTGGACGAACTGGACGAGGTGGCTCCCCACCTGCCCGTTTCCTACCTGACGGAAGTGGAGTCCGAGATTGGACGCGCCACCCGCGTGGCCGCCTATGCGCTGAAAGCCCGTACCCTGCTGTATGCCGCTTCCCCGCTGTTCAATCCCTCGGGTGACCAGTCCAAGTGGGCAGATGCTGCCGCCGCTTGCAAATTCATCCTGGACAACGCCTCCACCTGGGGCCTGAAGCTCAGCGCCTATGGTTCCCTGTGGGGCCACGATGCTTTCTTCAATCCGGAACTCATCTTCGGCCTGGGCCGCGGAGAGAACAACTCCTTCGAGATGGCCAACTATCCGGTTGGCGTGGAGAACGGCTCTTCCGGCAACTGCCCCACCCAGACCCTGGTGGACCAGTACGAGTATCAGGACAACGGAGAAACCTTCGGCCAGCGCTATCCCGGCAACATCAACCTGGCTGCCGAGGACCCGTATGAAGGCCTGGATCCCCGCTTCGCCCTCACCGTGGTGAAGAATGGTGACGAGTGGCCCACCAACGGTTCCCAGAAGAAGGCCATCGAGACCTTCACCGGAGGTTTCAACGCCGCTCCCAAGTACGGCGCCACGCCCACCGGCTATTACCTGAAGAAGTATGTGGACGGCTCCTGCGTCACCACGGCCGATAACCAGACCACCCGCCGCCACACCTGGATCCTCTTCCGCCTGGCCGAGATCTATCTGGACTATGCCGAAGCTGTGTTCCATGCCACCGGAAGTGCCGATGACCCCACCTATGGCATGACGGCCAACGAGGCTGTGAACGTACTGCGCAACCGTGCCGACATCCAGATGCCCCCCTTCACCGAGGACGGGGAAGCCTGGGTAAAGCGTTATGAGCGTGAACGTCTGGTGGAACTGGCATTCGAGAACCACCGGTTCTGGGATGTCCGCCGCTGGAAGAAAGGTCCCCAGTACTTCAAGAGCGTGCAGGTGGCCAGCATCAGCAGCTCCCTCCAGCTCACCCGCACTACTGTTAACCGCCAGTGGGATGACAAGTACTATTTCTATCCCATCCCGCAGTCTGAACTCAAAAAGAATCCCCACCTGACCCAGAATCCGGGCTGGTAGTATTCTAACCGATTTATAAGATTTCTATTATGAAGAAGATATTTAAATACATAGGAATAGTTCTCTCTGCCGCGCTGATGGGTGCTTTCACTGCCTGTACCATTCAGGAAGAAACCCAATCGGCAGATATAGGACTGGGCATCAAGGTGTTCTTCCCCACCAAGGTGGTGGCCGGACAGCCGATGACCATCAATGGTTCCGGCTTCTCCGATGTCAAGGAAATAGTATTTCCCGATAATGTCACTGTTACCGATTTCCAGGTGGTGAGCGGTGAGATGATCCGGGTGAAGGCCCCCTCCGGCATTTCTGCCGAAGGCGGTAAGATCCGGGTCCGTACCGACGTTGACGAGGCGGAATCCAAGTCGTTCCTGTCCCTTGGCTATACCGTCGTCTCCGGCTTCTCCAAGCAGGAAGGCGAGGAAATCCAGGGTGGTGAGCAGCTCACCATCTTTGGCCAGGACCTGGAATTCATCACCGGCGTAGAACTGCTGGACCCCAACGGTGAACCTTACATTGTAGACGAAACCGTTTTCTACCGCAAGGGCACCAACAGCGTTATCATCAACATCCCCAGAAAGAACATCTTTGACGGGGCTTTCGTGGGTAAGATCCTCACTGTTGACGGACGGGAATTCTCCCTGCCGGAACTGACTTACGTGCCTGCCTCCGACGGCGGTCACTGGGAGATTGTTAAGGAAATTGTCTGGGAGAACGACGGTTCTCACGGTGCCATCAATTGGGGCGGCGACTACCGCTTTGCCGGCGCTGGCTTCGAGACCGGCGAAGAGATAGCCATCATCGATGCCGATACCTGGGCCAAGATGAAGAGCGAGCCGTTCTATATGATGTACAGCGCAGCCGATCCCAGCTCTTACCAGGTTCGCGTCACCACCGGCTGGTGGAGCGTCCAGTGGCTGGGTGCCAATAACGACATCGCTCCTTGGAGCATGGCGGAACGCATCATCGACAACGGTGACGGTACGTTCAGCATTATGGTGGACTTCTCCGAGGATCCCGCCATCCTGGACGTCCTGGACCAGCAGCATCTGCTGTTCACCGGCGCCGGTTATACCCCGCTGGAGATTTATTTCGAGGAAGTTGTCTGGGTAGACGGTGGTGGTGATACTCCCAAGGAGGTGGACATCTGGAAGAACGACGGTTCTCATGGTGCCATCAATTGGGGCGGCGACTACCGCTTTGCCGGCGCTGGCTTCGAGACCGGCGAAGAGATAGCCATCATCGATGCCGATACCTGGGCCAAGATGAAGAGCACGCCGTTCCATATGATGTACAGCGCAGCCGATCCCAGCTCTTACCAGATTCGTGTCACCACCGGCTGGTGGAGCGTCCAGTGGCTGGGTGCCAATAACGACATCGCTCCTTGGAGCATGGCGGAACGCATCACCGACAACGGTGACGGTACGTTCAGCATTATGGTGGACTTCTCCGAGGATCCCGCCATCCTGGACGTCCTGGACCAGCAGCACCTGCTGTTCACCGGCGCCGGTTACACCCCGCTGCGGATCTATTTTGTGGAGTAGTCCCAAAACGCTTAATCTGAAAGGAGGCTGGCCGCTTGGGCCGGCCTCCTCTCTTTTGATGCGGGATTAAGATATTTTTTGTACCTTTGAAGTCTATGGCAAAACTCTTCCTCATAGACGGGCACGCGCTGGTATTCAAGATGTACTATGCGTTCCTTCGCAGGCCCATGATCAACTCCAAGGGGGCGGACATGTCCATCCTCTACGGCTTTACCAAATACCTGCTGGAGATGATAGAGCGGGAGAAGCCCACGCATCTGGCGGTGGCCTTCGACCCGCCGGGCGGCACTTTCCGCAGCCAGATGTATCCCTCCTATAAAGGCACCCGCCCGCCCACGCCGCAGCTGGTGATAGATGCGCTGGAACCCCTTACGGAGCTGGTGCAGGCCATGAACATTCCCGTGCTCACCATCCCCGGTTTCGAGGCCGACGACGTGCTGGGCTCCATTGCCGTGCAATTCGCTTCGGAACAGTTGGACGTGTATATGGTAACCCCGGACAAGGATTATGGCCAGCTCATCGGAGAGCACGTCTTCCAGCTGAAACCCGGCAAGAGCGGTTCCGAAGCAGAGCTGGTGGACAGCAAAGCCCTCTGCGAGAAATGGGGCATCGCCAGCCCTTCGCAGGTAATCGATATGCTGGCCCTCTGCGGGGATTCGGCCGATAATGTGCCGGGCGTGAAGGGGGTAGGCGAAGTGGGTGCCGCCAAGCTCATTGCCAAGTACGGCAGTATGGAGAATATCTATGCCCATCTGGAAGAGCTCAGTCCCCGGCAGCAGGAAATGTTCCGCGAGGCGCAGCCGCATATGGCCCTCTCCAAGGCCCTGGTTACCATCAAGACGGATATGGAGCTTCCCGTTACGCTGGAAGATATGCGCTATACGGGCCGGTTCCAGCCCGTCATCTGGACCCTTTTCCAGCAATACGAGTTTGCCTCTCTTAAGAAGTACCTGCCTGCCGGAGGGGGGAATACCCCCTTTCCCTCCGCGAATAATGAGGCCGATGCTACGGAAAAGGGGGTATTCCCCCTTCCGGAAATGCTTTCTTCAGAGAAGGAAGTGCTGGAGGCCGCCCGTAAATCCGGAAAAGCCGGTCTGCTGTTGGATGAGGGCCAGTTGCTGCTGAGCGCAGAAGGAAAGGTGGCCTGCACTGTCATCCTGAGCGAAGCGAAGGATCTCCTGGAAGACCCCGCCGTGGCCAAATACGGCGTGGACCTCAAGCGGATGGCCAACTCTCTGGCAGGGCAGGGAATCGGCCTGGAAGGGAAGTGGTACGATATCCAGCTCATGCATTACGTGCTTAATCCGGAGCGCAGCCACGATCTTCCGGCGCTGGCTCAGACGTACCTGGGCGTGAACCTGGAGGAAGCCCCCGGATCGGCCGTTACCGGCTCCCTTTTTGATGAAAACCCTCAAGAGGCGGAACCTTCCCGTCTCAAGGAAGCGGCAGTGCTTGTCCCCCTGGGCGATAAACTCCGGGAAAGCCTCCCTCCTTTCTACGAGACCATGGAGGAACCGCTTTCCAAGGTGCTCTCGCAGATGGAACGGGACGGGGTGAAAGTGGACCTGGAACAGATCCGCGCCTTTGCCGACGGACTCCGGGAAGAACTGACGGAACGCGAAATACGCATCCGTGACCTGGCCGGAGAACCTGCGCTTAACATTTCTTCCCCCAAGCAGGTGGGAGAACTCCTCTTTGAGAAACTGAAGCTGGATCCCAAGGCCAAGAAGAGCGGCAAGGCCGGCCAGTATTCCACCGACGAGGCCACCCTCCTC
>JAEEQF010000005.1 GCA_016285175.1 Bacteroidales bacterium | reverse complement strand
TACGGGAAGGTCTCCCTGCTCCTTGTAAATATGGTACATTGTAGCCACCATATCGTCCATCTTCTCCGGATGGATGAGGGTCATCAGCGGCATCTGGGCGCGGTAGGTGTCCCAAAGGGAGAAGGTGGTGTAGTTGCGCCAGGTGGCCTTGCGCACCTTTCCGTCGCTGCCCCGGTACTGCCCGTCCACGTCTTCAAAGACGGACGGGGCTATCATCGTGTGGAACAGGGCGGTGTAAAAGACGGTGCGCTTGTCCGGATCCTTGGTGCCGATGCGCACCTTGCCCAGTTCGCTGTTCCAGGCCTCCCGGGCGGCTTTCCGCGTGGCTTCGAAGTCCCAGCCGGGCAGTTCGGCCTGCATATTGGCGCGGGCGCCTTCCACGGAAACGGGGGAGATGGCCACTTTCACCAGAACCTGCTCACCGGGTTCCGTATGTCCCAGCGTATAATAGCCGTAGATGGGGCTCAGGATGCCGTTCCCCTTCTGCGGGTTCTCCGCCACGGAGAATTCGGCCGAGGGGCGGGAGAATTCGGCCCAGAAAAAGACTTTCTGATCCCTGGCCCAGCCGGTGGAGAAGCGGTGCCCGCCGATGGCCTTCACGTGTCCGTCTTTGTCCTTCACCACCTCGAAGCCGCAGTCCACTGCCCGGTCCCAGCAGCCACCGTTCTCCAGGTCGAAGACCAGGGTGGCGTCATCGGCCTCCGGGAAGGTGTAGCGGTGGAAGCCCACTCGGGCGGTGGCCGTCATTTCGGCCACTATTCCGTCCCGCAGCAGCGGAACGCTGTAATAGCCCGGCTCGGCCACTTCGCGGGTGCGGTCGGCATAGGACCAGGCGCCGCCTCGTCCCCTTTCGGGGGTGGTGGGGCCGATGACGGGCATCACGGTAACGTCAAACAAGTCGCCGATGCCGGTGCCGGAAAGGTGCGTCTGGCTGAAGCCTATCACGGTGGAGTCGCTGGCGTGGTACCCGCTGCACCAGTCCCATTCCTGCGGGATGCTGGTGGGCCCCACCTGCACGAAGCCGAAGGGTACGTTGGCCCCCACGAACACGTGCCCGTGCCCGCCTGTGCCGATTTTCATATTCACCCAGGCGGCAAAGTCTTCCGTCTGAGGGGTTTGGCAGGCCGCCGCCAGCACCGCCAGGGCTATGAGGAGGATGCGTTTCATATTCTATCGTTCAAATCTAAAAGCAAGGGGCTCCTGGGGGAGGTTTTTGGGAAGTTTCAGGGTTACTTTGCCATCTTTTATGCTGGCCTTGAGGGTTTTACCCGTGTTCAGCAGCGTCACCTTCCCCTTGGGCAGGTTGCCGGTCCATTCCAGGGTGGCGGGGAGGCTTTCCCCATCCGGGAGGGCATACACGGCATAGAGCGCCCGGCCGTCTTTGGACGCGCTGAACCAGATGTTTCCATCGTTGTAACGTTCCGTGATGCGGGTGCCGTAGATGGCCTCTCCGCAGCGGTCCAGCCATCGGCCGATCTCTTCCAGCAGCCTTTCGGCCCGCTCCTCAATGATGCCTTCCGGCGTGGGACCCACGCCCAGCACCATACAGCCGCCCTTGGCCACAATCTCGGCCAGGGTGCCAATTACACGGCGGGCGCTTTTGTACGGCTGGTCCTTCACCCAGCCCCAGTCGTTCCCCAGGGTGATGCAGGACTCCCAGGGATGGTCTATCTGCCGGTTAGGGACGCTCTGTTCCGGGGTCTGGTAGTTTTCATTGGGGCCTTCTATGGTGCGGTCCACGCACAGCAGGCCCGGACTAACCCTCCTGGCCTCCGGCAGAATCTCCGGCAGCCCCACCTGCTCTCCGGCAATCCAGCCGCCGTCCAGCCACAGGATGTCCAGCTTTCCGTACCGGCCCCCGGTGAGCTCCTTTAATTGGTTTTTAGTGTAAGTCACGTATTTCTCCCACCACTCCGGATGCATCTCCACCTTGTAGTTGATGTGGCGGTTGGGGGTAGCGTAATAGGGATTCCAGAAGCCGTCGCAGTGCCAGTCCGGTTTGGAAAAATAGGCCCCCACCATAAAATCCTGCGCCCGGAAGGCGTCAAAGACATACTTGGCGGCATCGGCCTTGGGGTTGCCTTTGAACGGTCCGGCCTTAGCGATGGAAAAGTCTGTGTACTGGCTGTCGAACAGACAGAACCCGTCGTGGTGCTTGGTGGTGAAGATCATATACTTCATGCCGGCCCGGCGGAACACATCGGCCCACTGCTCCGGATGGAAGTCCACGGGATTGAAAACCTGGCTAAGGCCCCAGTACCATTGCTTGTAGCCCTCATAGGTGGTGCCTTCCGGCCTTACCACCCAGTCTTCATTGCACAGGTTCCAGGATTCCACAATCCCGGGCACCGAATACAGCCCCCAGTGCATCAGAACCCCGAATTTGAGGTCCTGCCACCGGTCCAGTTTCTCCAGCACCGCCGGGTCCGTGGGCCAAACATATCCGTCTGTGGTATTGTCCTGCGCCCGTGCCTGCAGGCCGATGAGCACTGCGGCAAGCAATATGATAATCCGTTTCATTTGGTAAAGATACAAATAATTGGCGAAACCAGCGGCAGGGTGCTTTAGAGAAAGAAAATAGTCAAAAAATTAACACAAATAGTTGCATGACTAATTTTTTTAGCTATATTTGCAACAGAAAACGTTATGCTTATGAAACGCCTTACCAAAAAAGAAGAGATTATCATGAACCACTTCTGGGAGAAGGGCCCTTTGTTCGTGCGGGAGTTACGGGAACTGTATCCGGAGCCCAAGCCCCATTTCAGCACGCTCAGCACACAGGTGCGCACGCTTCAGGAAGACGGTTTCGTAGATCATAAGTCCTACGGTCCCACCTATCAGTATTTTGCCAAAGTGTCCCGGGAGGAGTACAAACAGCGCTCGCTCATCGGCCTCATCGACAAGTATTTCGACAATTCTTACATCAATGCCGTATCGGCCCTGGTGAAAGAGGATAAGATTTCCGTGGAGGAGCTCAGGGAGCTCATCAACCTTATAGAAAAGGAGAAATAGCCATGCCCGCATTCCTTATATATGAAGGCAAGGTGGCGGTGGCGCTGCTGGTCTTCTACCTGTTCTACCGTTTCCTGCTGAAGAAAGAGACCTTCCACCGCTTCAACCGGGTAGTACTGGTGGGAACGGCGGTGCTCAGCTTCCTGCTGCCCCTGTGCATCATCACCATCCATAAGCCCATGGAAGTGGTTTCCGTGGTCCCGGAAGCTGTGACTGTGACGGAAATGCCCGCCATGGAGGCGGTGCCGCTGGTGGAACCGGCCGTCCCCTGGTGGCCGATAGCCCTCGTCATCCTGTACTGGGCAGGGGTGGCCTTCGTGCTGGCAAGGGTTGCCATTTCCATCCTTTCCATCGTCCGCATTGTCCGGCGTGGAGAGCTTATCCGGGAAGAAGATGGCTGTATAATCATTGTAACGGAGCGGGATATCGATCCCTTCAGCTGGATGAGATACATCGTGCTTTCCCGGAAAGACTGGGAGGCTCCGAATGCATCCATCCTGGCCCACGAGAAAGCCCATATCGGCTATGGCCATTCCGTAGAACTGCTGCTGGTGGACATTCTCTCCGCCCTCCAGTGGTTCAACCCGGCCATCTGGATGCTCCGCTCGGATCTCCAGGAACTCCACGAATATGAGGCCGATGACGCCGTGCTGCGCAGTGGCGCCAATATCAAGGAATATCAGTATTTACTTATAAGAAAAGCTGTTAGCAAGAGCGGCTACTCAGTTGCCAACAGCTTTAATCACAGTATCCTTAAAAACCGAATTACTATGATGTCAAAATCCAAATCGCCCCTTTTGAGGGGCCTGCGGGTGCTTTATGCACTCCCGCTCGTATGCCTGGGCATGGGCCTGCAGGCACAAACCGTCTATGTCCCCGTGGACAAAGATACAAAAAATCCTCAAATTGTGGTAAGGGGTGAAGGCAACCCGCTCTTTATCGTCCGCACGGAAGCGGGAGAGGAGAGAGCCCTTTCCCAGGAAGAATTCCAGAATCTGGATCCCGGCCAGATTAACAGTATGGAGGTGCTCAAAGACCAGGCTTCCATAGACAAATACAAGGAAAAGTATGGGGACAAGGCCGCAGAAGGCATTATTGTGGTTACGGTGAAAAACGAAGCCTACTATCCCATGCCCACGGAGGTGAACCTTCTGCTGGTACAGGAAGGAGAGTCCGTAAAGTATTATGTAAACGGTGAAAACGTAAGCCTGGATGCTTTAGGAAAGAAAGTGGATGAGGTACGGGACGGAGACGGCTTTGCTTATGTAAACATCATTGGAAATCCGGAGGTGAGATCCGGAAAGATCCAGGAAGTGAAGGAAGAACTCCGGAAGGTGGGTATGTTGAAAATCCAGTATGTCTGCAAGCCGGATGTGATGGTTCAGCGGCGCCTGGATCCGTCGGAGATGGGGAAGGATATCGTTGAATTTATGAAATCTTCCAAGAAGGACGACGTCCAGATCCGCCTCAACGGCCAGGACAAATTGTTGTATATCAGGGGAAAGAATAACAGGGATCTGGTTACGCTCTATCAGGAAGACCTGTTTGCCCTAGCCAAGAAGGACATAGAGAAGAACAATGACATCTCCTTCTTTTTCGTAATTGACAACAGCTCCTCCTATGGAGCGTATACTGCCGCGGTCCAGTCTGTTTCCGATGCCTTCAAGGCCGTCCGTGAAGACCTGGCCCAGGCGCAGTACGGAAAACCGTTCAACCAGCTGGAAGATGAACAGCAGCAGGAACTGATCCAGAAGTGCCGGGTAAAGATTTTCGAGACCGGCAAATAGCCGTTAAATGTAACTGATTGACTGTTTGTTGTTTATGCAAATTCGCCTGGAATAAAAAACCGGGCGGATTTGCATAATATATTCATCTGCAATTATTTCCATTCAACGCCCGGGAAACGCGGTCAGGGAGAAGCGCAGCCGGGTGCCATCGGCCAGTACTTCGTGGGGGAGGAAAGGGCTGTCCCAGGCCTTGCCGTCGAGCTTCAGCCTGGAAACATAGCAGTTATCGGCCGAATTCTCCGGGGCGTCAATGACCAGGTCTCCGCCGGGGAGGTGCACGGTGGCCTTCCGGAACAGGGGTGAGCCCAGGGCGTATTCGTTGCTGCCGGGACATACGGGATAGAAGCCCAGGGCGCTGAACACGTACCAGGCCGATGTCTGGCCGTTGTCTTCGTCGCCGCAGTAGCCATCGGCCCAGGGACTGTAGAACTTCTCCATCACTTCCCGCACGCGGGCCTGGGTTTTCCAGGGCTGGCCGCACCAGTCGTAAAGGTACAGCATGTGCTGGATGGGCTGGTTGCCGTGGGCGTAGTTGCCCATTCCCATCACCGTCATTTCCACAATCTCGTGGATGGGGAAGCCGTAATAGGAGTCGTCGTAAAGCGGCGGCATGGTGAAAACGCTGTCCAGCCGGGCCGAAAAAGCTTCCGGACTGCCCATCAGCTCCATCAGGCCGGGGATGTCGTGGAATACGCTCCAAGTGTAGTGCAGGCTGTTCCCTTCGGTGAAATCCCCTCCCCATTTGAGCGGGTTGAAAGGCCGATGGAAACTGCCATCGGCCCGACGGCCGTTCATCAGGCCATAATCCGGGTCAAAGAGGTGCCGATAGTTCTGCGCCGCGGTTTTGTAAGGTGCCAGTTCGGCCTCCGGACGGCCCAGAGCCTCTCCCAGCCGGGCGATGCACCAGTCGTCATAGGCATATTCCAGGGTGCGGGCGGCACTTTCGGCCATGCCGGCGTCACAGGGGACGTAGCCCAAAGAGTCGTAAAGCTGCCAGCCCAGCCGGCCGGTGGAACTCACCTGCGGATGCACGGCGTGGGCGCCATGCGTTACGGCTTCCCACAGCAGATCCATATCCTGGCCGCGGATGCCCTTGAGGTACGCATCAGCCACCACGGAAGCGCTGTTATTGCCCACCATGCAGCCCCGATGGCCCGGCGAGGCCCATTCCGGCAGGAAACCGCTTTCCCTGTAATGGTTCACCAGCCCCTGCTGGATACGGGCGGCCGTTTCCGGATACACCAGATTCACCAGAGGAAGAAGGGCCCGGAAGGTGTCCCAGAAACCGGTGTCCGTGTACAGGGGCCCGTCGCAGACTTTCCCGCTGTGGGGACTGTAATGGACTTCTTTCCCGGCGGCATCCGTCTCCGACAGGTCCCGGGGGAACAGCAGGCAGCGGTACAGGCAGGAATAGAAGGTGCGGAGGTGGTCCAGGTTGTCGTCTTCAATTTCTATACGGCCGAGAGCTGCATTCCAAGCCTCCCGGGCGGCCGATTTCACCGCTTCTAAGCCACCTTCCGCCTCCCGGAGGTTCAGCCGGGCCTGCTCTCTGGAAATGAAGGAAGAGGCCACCTGCAGGTTCACCGTCTGCCCCTCCGGCAGCTTCAGCAAGGCTGTGTTTTCCCCGGCGGGAAGCAGCTCCAGCGGGGTGTCGGAAGTGATGACGAAATAATTGCCGAAGCCCTCCGGCACGCCGCCGTGGTTTTGCATACTTACACCTGCAACGGTGTGGCTGTCAAGCAGTTCCACTTTTCCACCCGCATACGCGTCCACTACCAGGAAGGCCGCCCGCCCGGCCGGATACCGGAGCCGGAAAGCCGCCGCGTGGGCCGACGGAGAGAGTTCCACGGTTACATCGTAATCGGCCAGATAGACGCTGTAATAGTAGGGAGTGGCGGTTTCGGCCTTGTGGGAGAACCAGCTGCCGCGTTCGTTTTCTTCCCAGACGGGTTCCCCGGTTACGGGCATCAGGGAAAAAGCGCCGTAGTCGTTGATCCAGGGGCTGGGCTGGTGCGTCTGCTTCAGGCCGCGGATGTGGGTGGCGTCGTAACGGTACGTCCAGCCGTCGCCATCGGCCCCGGTCTGCGGCGTCCAGGCGTTCATCCCCCACGGTACGGCAATGGCCGGATAAGTGTTGCCGGTGGACAGGTTGTAGGTGGAAAGCGTTCCCACCAGCGGGTTCACGTAATCCACCGGTTCCACGGCAGGTTTCCGGGCGGTGCAGCACACGGCCAACAGCAGCAATAGGGGGAGGAACCTTTTCATAATCAGCGCCATTGAATGGTGGAGGCGTTCACCAGGTCGGTATGGGTAATGCGGAAGCCTTTGTTCTTGCCGTCCAGGCGTACGCGGGAAGGGGCGGCTCCGCTGCGGGTAATCACTAAGGTATGTCCGTCCGGGAACTCCACCTCTGCCCGTTCAAAACTGGGACGGGTGAGGGTGTAGGACGGATCTCCGGGGCAGTCCGGGTAGAGTCCCAGCATGGAAAAAACGGCCCAGGCACTCATGGTGCCGGTATCATCGTTGCCCGGAAGGCCGTCCGGGGCGTTCTTGTAGTAATCGGCCAGAATGCGTTCCACCGTGCTCCAGGTCCATTTCTCGTATCCTTTGAAGCGGGAGAACAGGAACGGATACACCATGTCCGGTTCGTTGGAAGGGTCATAAAAACCACCCTCGAACACCCGCTGCAGCCGCTGCACATAGGTCCGCGTCCCGCCCATCAGCTTGGCGTAGCCCTGCACATCGTGCGGCACGGCAAAAGTGTAATTCCAGGCACTTCCCTCATGGAAGCCCGGGGCGTTGGAGAAGTTGGCCCCGTCGGCCGGATCGAAAGGAGACAGGAAGGCGCCGTCGGGCCGGATGGGCCGGAGGCAGCCGTATTCGGCGCTGTAATAGTTCCGGTAACCCAGCGAGCGGCTCTTGAAGCGGGCGGCATCCTCCTCATAGCCCAGGGCCGATGCCAGTTGGGACAAGGCGTAATCGGCCACGTAGTACTCCAGGGCGTGGGAGACGGAGTTGTCGCCGGAGAAATCGGCCGCGTACAGGCCCAGGGGGATGTATCCGTCTTCCATATAAGGGTCGTTGTCCGGACGCATGAGGTTTTCGGCGCCGGGGGAATCGGCCGATTTCAAGAAGGCCTCGTAGGCCCTCCGGATGTCGAATTCCTGCAGCCCTTTGAGCCAGGTGTCGGCAATTACCGGGATGGCGGGGTCTCCCTCCATGGTCCAGCTTTCCCGGCCGAAGAGTTCCCATTTGGGCATCCAGCCCCATTCGCGGTACATGTCAATCATGGTGCGCACCATCTCCAGCTGCTTCTCCGGATACAGGAGCGTAAGGAGCGGATGCAGGTTGCGGTAAGTGTCCCAAAGGGAGAAAACCGTATAGCGGTTCCCGTCGGAAATGGTGCCGATGCCCCTTTCCCGGATTTTCCGGAGCGCCACTCCGTTGCGGCCGGTGGGAATGGTATAATCGTCTTCGGCGGCAGGATTTCCAAATTCCATCAGCGGGTATTGCCCGTTCACATCATTGAGCACGTTCGGGTGGATGAGGCAGTGATACAGGGCGGTATAGAAAATGGTCTTTTTATCCTCGGAGCCGCCTTCCACCTTCACGCGTCCCAGCGCCTCCTCCCAGGCCCCGGTGGCGGCATCCGCCACCGCATCGAAGCGGAAATCCTCCTGCTCGGCGTCCAGGTTGGCCCGGGCGTTTTCTATGGACACGAAGGAAACGCCCACCTGTACCAGCACCTCCTCGCCGGGCTTCAGGGCGTCGAAGTGGAACCAGAAGCCTATATCGTCTCCGCTCATTTCGCGGGCATAGGCTGTGTACAGCTTGTACTGGCCCGCATCGCTGTCCCAGGCGCTTTCCGCGCCCATCGGCCGCTGTTTTTTCCAGTAGCCGCAGCTGGAGGGAAGCTTATTCACCCGCAGCACAAAGTACAGCGGAAACACGGCCTGGCGGTTGTAGCAGAAGGTCCCCAGCAGCTTGGAGCCTTCAATCTCCATATCCGAAACCTTCCGCACCGTGGCGCCGCTTTCGTTGGTGAGGCCTTCGCCCAGGTTCACCAGGATATTGCCCTCGCCGCCCGGGAACGTGTAGCGCTCCAGGGAGGTGCGGGTGGTGGCGGTGACCTCGGCCTTTATGCCATTGAGCAGCTCTACGCCGTAATAGCCCGGCCGGGCCTTCTCACCGCCGTATTCGCAGCCGTAGATATGGTAGTCCACCTGCACCGGTCCGGTGGTGGGCATGGTCAGTACCGACCCCGCCTCCGGACAGCCCACGCCGGAGAGATTCACGTGCGAGAAACCGGTGAAATAGCGGTTCTCGGCCGTGTAGGGCGTGCTCCACCAGCGGCTGTCCTTGTCATAGACATTGAGGCTGGAGCCCATGACGTTGAAAGGGGAGACGCTCATCATGCCGTTGGGCGTGACGGCGCCGGGGTTGCAGGCCCCGTAATTGGCCGTGCCGATGAAAGGGTTCACATAGGAGCTCACCCCCTGCGCATACAGGAGGCCGCTCAGCAGCAGGAGGAGGAGGCTTAGGCGGAGCTTCATACGAGTGTGGCTTTCAGGATAATCTTGTCTTTTACGGTGCTGATATCCTCGCCCTCATCCTTCATGTCGATGAGGCGGAACAGGTATTTTCCGGCCTGTTCGGCAATCTGCGGCAGCGGTTGCTGGATGTAGGTGATGGCCGGGGTGAAGAAGTTGTATACGTTGGAGTAGTCGAAACTCACTATCCGGATGTCCTCCTGGATGCGTACGCCCCGGCGGAACAGGGCTTTCAGCACCGCCACCGAGGGGACGTTGGAAGCCATCACCAGGCCGTCCGTCCCTTTGCGGATCACTTCTTCGGCCACGGCGTCGGCATCGGCCTCCGTGATGTTGAAAGGCAGGTGGTAGATGTGGGCGTCCGGCCCCAGCACCTGGTGGAAGATCTCTTCACGGTCGGTCATGGAGGAGATGCGCATGGCGTAGGAGACCATCTCTATCCGGGTGGCGCCCTGCTCGCGGATGGCCTTGATGGCCAGGTTCATGCCTTCGGCATTATCCGTGTACACGCTGGGTACCTCCCAGTCGGGGTGATGCCGGTCGATGACCACGAAAGGCCGGCCGGATTCTTTCAGGCGTTCCATGCCGGCCATGGAACCCTGGCACGGGACCACCACGAATCCTTCCACATCTTTCTCCAGGAAGGACTGCACCAGCCTCATGAACTGCTCCGGGTCCTCTTCCGTGTTGCCGAACAGGACGGTGTAGCCATGCTTGTTGGCTATCTTCTCCAGGTAATGGGCGATGGTGCCATAGAAGATGTTCCCCATGTCGGACAGGAGGACGCCCAGCACGCGCGTGCGTCCCTGCCGGAGGGTCCGGGCGGCATTGTTGGGCCGGTAATTGAGGCGCCTGGCCACTTCCAGGATGCGCTCTTTGGTGGCTTCGCTCACACGGTACTTCTGCTTTCCGTCGGCGCCGATGCGGTTGTTCATTACAAAGGAGACCAGGGCGATGGAAACGCCTGCCTCTCTGGCTATGTCCTTGATGGTGATGTTTTTGGCCATAGTTTGATGGTTCTATTTGTGACGGGGGACCAGGGTGACGGCCGGGTCCGGGATAAGGGTCAGCTGGTTTGCGTGGCTCCGGAAAGCGAAGGGGGAGTCTCCCCTGAGGGTGAATCCCTCCGTTTCCAGCCAGGAGGTTTCCGGATGGGAGCCCTCTTCCCCGGCCGTTGTCCGGAGGGTCTTGAAGGCCGATGCGGCCCACAGGTCCGGTGCCTGTCCGAAGTAACGGAGTCCGCTTTCCCGCCCCTGCAGCCGGAAGGGCGTTCCGGAGCTTTCCACCTTCAGGACACCGCTTCCCAGGAGGGTGAAGACGGCGCTCCGGTCCGGGTAGCGGGCACGCAGCACCAGGGAGTCTCCCTGCAGGTTCCAGCTGCACTGGGCGCGGCTTTCCGCCGGAAGCACCGGTGTGAGGCCGCCCGGGAGCAGTTCCCGCTCCTTTACGCGGAGGGATTTCACCGAGCCGTCGGCCCGGTCGAAGACCATCTCCACGTCTTTGCCCCTTATTACCAGGCGGGTGTCGCCTTCCGTTACCGTAAGCGGCCCCTTGGGAGGGAACCTTTCCGGAACGGAATTATTCTTCAGCAGGAAGGATTCGCTGGCCAGGACGCTGCCCTTTTCCACCAGGGGACGGTCTTCCCGGCTGATTGCCTCAAAGAAAAGGCGGTATTCCCCGGGCTTTTTCATGCGGGGGAGACTGATGCGGAATTCTTCCGCGCTGCCGGGCTCCGTGGAAAAATGCAACTCCTTTTTGAACAGGCGGTTCAGGGGTTTTCCGTCCCGTTCCACCCACCAGCGCACGGCGTAATCTTCAATGGAGGAGAATTGCCGGTGATTCTCTATCCGGAACAGGCCGTCCTCCGGCTCTACGGCCTTTATGAGGATATCCTGCCAGGCGTGGCGCAGGGCGGCGGAACGGATGTCCGGCCGCTGCAGGCTGTCCGGCTGCGGGTACAGGTAGAATCCGGCACTGTCGCAAAGCTCCTGCAGCGCCTGGGGGAGAGGGGCCGTATTGAGGGCGTTGACGCCGGCCTTCTTCAGTGCCGCCAGCGTCTCTCTCCGCAGCTCTCCGTCCAGGTTGGCTCCCCGGAAAGGAACCTTGCAGCCGTTCACCAGGAAAGTGTCCTTCTTATAGGGTTCGATGCGCCGGAAGGCCACCGGATGGTAGCTGTCCCTGTTATCCACCCTTAGGTGGAGGGTGTACAGCTGCGGGGTTTCGGCCGTCCACTGGCGCACGTCCCTGATGCTCTCCGGCACGGTTTGGGTGGTGTCCCGGACGCGGTAGAGGGCATCGGCCATAATGCTTCCGTCCTGGTCCATGAGCTCGTAAAACACCTCCACAGGCTTACCGGAGCGCAATTCCAGCCGGAAAAGGCCCGTTTGCATGTCCTCCTCCAGCGAGGCCGTCACCGTATAATCTACCCCGGCCGGCCCGCTTGGGAGCACGGGCCTGCTCCGGCTGCAGGAAAGCAGCAGGGCGGCGGCAGCTATGACGGCGGCAAATTTCATTTCCGGCTTCTCTTCCGGGGACGGGCCTCCCGGCGCTCCATGTAGTCTTCCATCTCGGAGGTCTCCGTAACTTCTTCGGCCGGTTTTTCGTGTTCCGGCTCCACCAGTTCGTAGTCCAGCAGCTTCTGTTCCAGGTTGGTGCCCTTCACGCGGATGCGCACCGGGTCTCCCAGGCGGAGGGAATGGTGGGAACGCCGTCCCACGGCGCGGTAATGGTCCTCGTCATAGACATAGTAGTCTCCCTTGATGGTGCGGTAAGGGACCATGCCTTCAATCTTGGTGGGGTCGATCTCCACGTAGATGCCCCATTCCGTAACGCCGGAAACATGCCCGTCGAATTCCTGGCCCACCTTGTCTTCCATGAATTCCACCAGCTTGTACTTGGTGCTCTCCCGTTCGGCCTCGGCGGCCACCACTTCCCGCTCGCTGGCATGTTTGCACTGGGCGGCGTAATAATCGGCACTCTGGGAATCGGCCCCGGCCATGTACATGGCAAGGAGGCGATGCACCATCATGTCCGGATAACGCCGGATGGGGGAGGTGAAGTGCGTGTAGAAGTTGAACGCCAGGCCATAGTGGCCGATGTTGTCGATGGAGTAGCAGGCCTTGGCCATGGAGCGCAGCGCCAGGATCTGGATGGCCCCCAGCTCCGGTTTGTCGGCCGCATCCTTCATGAGGCCGTTGAGGGTCTTGGCGATGTCCTTTCCGTTCTCGATGGGCCCCACCTTGTAGCCGAAGTGGCCGGCGAAGTCCCTGAGGCCGGAAAGCTTTTCCATGTTGGGAAGGTCGTGAACGCGGTATACGAAAGTTTTGGCTTTGGAGAGGGCCTTCCCGTCCATCTTTCCACCCGTGGCCACGTACTCCGCCACGTTGCGGTTGGCCAGCAGCATGAACTCCTCGATGAGCCAGTTGGCTTCTTTGGAGAACTTCTGATGCACCCCTATCGGTTTGCCGTCCTGGTCAATGTCCACCTTCATCTCCGGGCGCTCGAAGTTCACAGCACCGGCGGCAAAACGCCGTTTGCGGAGGGTGAGGGCCAGTTTGTTCAGGATGAGGATGGCTTCCTTGATCTCCGGCGGCACGATACCGCTCTCGCTGCCGGCACCGAACTCCTGCTCCATGGCTTTGGGGCCGGCGTCGATGATGGCCTGGGCGCCTTCGTAGTCAAAACGGTAGTCGGAAATGATGTTGGTACGGCCGAACCAGGGGTTGATGACCTTGGCCTGGGGCGTGACTTCAAAGACGGCGGAGAAAGTGAGCTTCTCCTCCTGCGGACGCAGGGAGCAGAGCTTGTTGGAGAGCTTTTCCGGGAGCATCGGCACGGTGCGGTCCACCAGATACACGGAGGTTCCCCGCTCCTGCGCCTCCTTGTCCACGGCCGATCCGGGGCGCACGTAATAAGTGACATCGGCAATATGCACGCCCACTTCGTAATTGCCGTTTTCCAGTTTGCGGAAGCTGAGGGCGTCGTCGTAGTCCTTGGCGTCCGTGGGGTCTATGGTGAAGGTGAGCACCTTCCGGAAATCCCGCCGATGGGCGCGGTCCTTGTCCGTGATGGCGTCCGGGATCTGGTCGGCCGCGTTTTCCACTTCCTTTGAGAAACGGTAGGGAAGGCCGAATTCGGCCAGGATGGCATGCATCTCCGTCTCGTTCTCCCCGGGCATGCCCAGCACATCCACCACATGGCCGTGCGGGCCTGCCTCCCCACGCTCCCAGCCGTCTACGACGGCGGCCACCTTCATGCCCCGTTGGCCTCCTTCCGGCACGGGAACGGAGATGTCGTAGGGCATGGTCTTGGAACTCATGAGCACCCAGGCCTGTTTGCCCACAATATGCAGGATGCCCACGAACGGCTTGTTGCTGCGCTCCAGCACGGCGATGATCTCTCCGCTGCGGCGCTTGGCACTGCCCACTTTCTCCTGGGTCACTGCCACCCGCACCGTATCCCCATGCAGGGCTCCGCGGGTTTTGGACGCTTTCACATACACGTCTTCCTCCTGCCCTTCTATGCGCACGAACACGAATCCTTCGCGCGACATCAGGGCCGTCCCCACATACTCTGGTACTACATGCTTTTTCTTCTTCTTTCCACCGGCCTGCCGGCCGCTTTTGCTGCGGTTTTTATTCTTGGACATATGTTCTTTGGTAATCTTGTACAAATATAGTGATATTTGCTAAAATTTAAACATTTTAGCAAAGTAGTTTGTTAGGTCTGAAGCACATTATCTGCATTTCCTGCTTCAAAGTGCGCTTTAGACTGTCCGGTAAGGAGGGGGTAAAGTACAGTTTGTGCTCTGAGAGGCCGAAAACGTGCTTTAGAGAGCTTGGTCTTTTACCGGTACAGTTCCCGGAGAACGGCCAGGGAGCGGATGTTTACAGGCTGGTCCGTGTGGAATTCCAGATAGCGGAGAAGCGTGTCGCAGAGGTCGCTGCGCTGCTGCCCGGAGAGGGGGATGAGCATGGCCTGGGAGAAGCCGCTTTCCAGAAAGGGCTTCAGCAGGGGTGCGCTTTCGCCGGCGAAGGGGGCCACATCGGCAAAGGTGGGCCGAAAGCCCAGCGCCCCAGCCAGTTCCAGCAGGAAACGTACGTGGAAATTGGCAAAATCCTCCTCCAGGGCGTCCAGGGTGAGGATGCTGCTTACGCACCATTCGTAGAGGCCGTCCTCATAGGCGCCGTCCCGCAGCGTTCGGAAAAGCACCTCGGAGAGGAACAGGCTCATGGTGTTTTTGTGGAGGTTGCTCCGGATCCCGTTGAGGGTGTCCCGTGCCTGGATGTTGCGGATGCTCCAGAGCTCAGATTTGGGGTTTTCCACCACATCGGCCTCCAGGATGTTCAGCGGCAGCAGCAGTGCCGTGCCCGCCTTCCGGGCCGATGGTACCAGGAACCCGCGCCGTCCCCATTCCCTGGACAGGGTATGCACCACAACGGCATTTTCCCCTACTTTGGTGGTGGCCAGCACTATGAACTCTGTAGTTCCCCTTGTCATTCTGCCTCTTTCCTTGTCATGCTGAGCGCAGCGAAGAATCTTTCAGGAACTCCGCCATGGCCCTTAAGGCCTTCCCACGATGGGAAATGGCGTTTTTCTCCTCTTCTCCCATTTCGGCGGCAGTGACGTCATAGCCTTCCGGGATGAAAACAGGGTCATAGCCGAAACCGCCTTCTCCGTGGCGCTCCAGGGCGATGCGGCCCTTCATGATGCCGTCGAAAAAGTGCATCTCACCGTCCAGGATGAGGGTGACGGAGGTGCGGAACTGTGCCTTGCGGGTGGCGTGAGGCGTTTCCAGCCCCAGGTCACGGGCGGCCGATGCTTCCACCTCCCGCCGGGTCATCTCCTTAAGGAGCTTGCTGATGTTGGCGGCAGGGTCTTTCTCTTCGCCTGCATAACGGGCTGTCTGCACGCCGGGGCCGCCGCCCAGGATGTCTACTTCCAGGCCGGTGTCATCGGCAAAACAGCTGAGTCCGGTTTTTTTGTAAATATATTCGGCTTTCTGCAGGGAGTTGGCCCTGAGGGTATTGCCGGTTTCGGGAATATCTTCGGTGATGCCCGCCTCTGCGGGGGTAACCAGCTGGAATCCTTTACCCAGGATTTCCTGTGCCTCACGGAGTTTTCCGCGGTTACCAGTAGCAAATACAATCTTCATAACTGTCTTCTTCAAAAACTGCCGGCACCCACTGCCGGCAAAACTACTAACTTTCTTTCCGGCTGCAAAGATAGGCATTTTTTTCGTATCTTTGTGTTTTGGCACTGATATTGTGCCATCTGGGAACCGATTATGAAAAGATACTTTACCATACTGGTTTTACTGGCTGTCTGCCTGTCCGCACAGGCCCAGTCCAAGAATTTTACCCTGGGTCAGTGGGTGGAAATGCATAATGCCATCCTTAAGGAACTTAACCGCTCTTATGTGGACTCGCTGGAGGTGGGCCGCATAGAACGGGCGGGCGTGGATGCCATGCTGGAAGCCCTGGATCCCTATACCGTGTATGTGCCGGAAGAGGAGCAGGAGAACTTCCAGATGATGCTTTCCAGCACGTACGGAGGCATCGGCTCCGTGATTTACAAGCCGGACGTTAACGGAAACGTAATTATCAACGAACCCTACGAAGGATCGCCCGCCGCTCTGGCCGGGCTCCGCTGCGGGGACGAGATCCTCACCATAGACGGGGAATCCACCCACGGGCTGGACAGCCAGACCTGCTCGGAAAAGATGCGTGGAAAGCCCGGTACCACCGTGGTCTTCACCGTGAAGAAACTCCGCGCGGGAGAAACCTGGAAGGCCGGAGACGTAATAG
The DNA here is from genome assembly GCA_016285175.1 of Bacteroidales bacterium. Lineage (GTDB taxonomy): Bacteria > Bacteroidota > Bacteroidia > Bacteroidales > UBA932 > Cryptobacteroides. The sequence continues at coordinate 33,191 of JAEEQF010000005.1, read as the reverse complement.
AGGTGCCGGTGGTCCGCCAGCGCATCGTACTGCCCTCCATCGAATATGCCGATATGCTCAACGAGCGGGACGGCTACGTGATGATGTCCAAATTCACGGACGGTGTGGGGCAGGGTATCCGTGAGGCCTATTATAAACTGAAGGCCAAGGGGATGCAGCGCATGATCCTGGACCTGAGGGGTAACGGCGGCGGCCTTATGAACGAGGCTGTGAATATCGTTTCGCTCTTCGTGCCCAAGGGCTCCGTGGTGGTATCGGCCAAGGGGCGCGCTCCGGGATCGGACGTGGTGTACAAGACCACTTCGGATCCGGTGGATGTGCATATTCCGCTGGTGATCCTGGTGGATTCCGCCTCGGCCTCGGCCTCGGAGATCGTTTCCGGCGCCCTGCAGGACTACGACAGGGCCACCATCATCGGCACGCGCACTTACGGGAAGGGCCTGGTGCAGAGCATCCGTCCGCTGCCGTACGACGGCCAGTTGAAAGTGACCACCGCCAAGTATTACACGCCTTCAGGCCGATGCGTGCAGGCCATCGATTACACCCATCGCAACGAAGACGGCAGCGTGGGACACATTCCGGACTCCCTTACGCACGAATTCACCACCGCCCATGGCCGCAAGGTGCGGGACGGCGGCGGCGTAACCCCGGACTTCGAGGTAAAGGCCCACCGCTATTCCCGGCTCACCTATTCACTGGTAATGAGCGGAATCGTGGAGCAGTACGCCCTCAAATACGTTTGCGGGCATGCCTCCATCCCGCCGGTGGACGACTTCCGTTTTGCCGATTATGATGATTTCGTGGCCTTCTGCGCGGATAAGACTTTCGACTACCGTTCATCGGCCCGGGCCTATCTGGACGAGGTGAAAAAGAACCTGGACGAGGACGGCCTCGCGGAGGCGGCCTCGGAGGAACTGGCGGCTCTGGAAAAGAAGCTGGAAATGGACAAGGAAACCTTCCTGCGTCTCAAGAAGGACGAGATCATTCCCTTTATAGAGGAAGAGATTGTAGTCCGCTACTACTTCCAGGAAGCCGGTATCCGGGTGCGCACCCGCTACGACGAGCAGCTGCACAAAGCCCTGGAACAGCCCGCCATCAGCTGGTAAGCTATGCAGCGGAAAGACCTGGAAATCATGGCTCCAGCGGGCAATTTCGGTTGCCTGCTGGCCGCTATTGAAGGCGGTGCCAATTCCGTCTACTTCGGCATCGGCCACCTTAACATGCGTTCGCATTCGGCCAACAATTTCTGCCGGGAAGACCTGCCGGAGATCATGCGCATCTGCCGGGCCTACGGTGTTCGCGCCTATATGACCCTGAACATTACCCTGTACGGCGAGGACTTGCAGGCGGCTTACGATACGCTGGACACGGCACGGGAAGCCGGGGTGGACGCCATCATCGCCTCCGACATGGCTGCCATCCTGTATTGCCGGAAAATCGGCCTGGAAGTGCATATCTCCACGCAGCTGAGCATTTCCAACGTGGAGGCCCTCCGCTTCTACGCCCAGTGGGCCGATGTGGTGGTCCTGGCGCGGGAGCTGAACCTGGAGCAGGTAAAAGCCATTCACGAGGCCATTGTTGCAGAGCAGATCTGCGGGCCTTCCGGAGCATTGGTGCGTATTGAGATGTTCTGCCACGGAGCCTTCTGCATGGCCGTTTCCGGCAAGTGTTACCTGTCCCTGGCGGCCTACGGGGCATCGGCCAACCGGGGCGAATGCATGCAGATCTGCCGTCGCGGCTATCTGCTCACGGACTACGAAACCGGCAACGAAATCCAGGTGGACAACAAATACCTGATGTCACCCAAGGATATCTGCACCATAGAATTCGTGGACAAGTTCGTGGAGGCTGGCGTACGGGTGTTCAAGATTGAAGGCCGCGCCCGCAGTGCGGATTATGTAAAAATCACCTCCCAGTGCTATAGGCAGGCGGCCGATGCCGTGGCCGACGGAATGTTCACCCAGGAGTTGGGTACCTCCCTGAAAGAGCAGCTGGCAACCGTCTTTAACCGAGGCTTCTGGGACGGCTACTACCTGGGTGCCCCCATGGGCGAATGGAGCGCAAAATACGGCTCCAGCGCCACCCGGACCAAGATTTATGTGGGTAAGGTCACCAACTGGTTCGACAGGATTGGCGTGGCCGAAATCCTGGTGGAGGCCACTCCTCTCAACGAGGGCGATGACATCCTTTTCATCGGCCACACAACCGGCATCCTGGAAATGAAGATAAATGACCTGCGGGTAGATCTTGAGCCCGCGAAAACCTGTCCCCAGGGCGTCCGCTGCTCCGTTGCCGTCCCGCTGGACGCCATGCCGGAGGATAAGGTGAACCCGGACGCCGCCGGAGGGCGCATCCACCCCCGCCGCGGCGACAAAGTCTTCCGCTGGGTGGAGGCCTGAAAGTAGACTTCTTTTTGCGTAAATTCCGTATATTTTGTATATTTGTTTGCGTACATTATAGCGGGAGTTGTCTTTTAACCACATAATCCATTTCCCGAAATCCGTCCCCGCATTCGCGGGGGTGGATGTTAATTTTCTGCGAATCAAACAATTACACACAAAACCACATAATTATGAAAGAAAAAGACTTGTATGTTTCGCCCCTATGCGAGACGCTTGAGCTACACCTTGAAGGGGTGATAGCCCAGAGTGGCCTGGACACCGCGCCCGGATTCCCGCCCACTTTCGATCCGCCGTTTGGTGGAGGTGGTGGTGAAGAACCCTGGTTTATGAATGTTTTCCCGTTTTAATGGAGGTGCGCTATGAAAAAGTATTTGATTTTTGCACTTTGTGCTGTGGCTATGGCCTTTGTTGCCTGCCAGAAAGAATCGGTTAAGGAAGAAGAGCCTGTACAGGCCGAAACGCACCTTACCCTCAACTTTACCATCAATAACGGAGAAGCCACCAAGGCTGTAAAGTCCGGTTGGGAATACGGAGACCGCATTCACATTTACTTTGACAGGGATTTTACCAATTTTGGTAAATACCTCGATCTTGAGTATAGATTTGACGGAGAATCCGCAGAATGGGTTGCCAATTGGAGTGACGGGCTGGAGGCCGTGATTGCAGGAAAAACATCCGGGATATTGGAGGCCTATTATATTCCCTTCCGCTCCATGGATGGATCGGAATACGGTGATATGTCCACTTATTATAATATTACCTCTCATGATAAGCCTTGGATTACCTCCGAAACGGCTCAACCTACCGGACGCCCCATTTATTCCTACTTCCTGCAGGCGCGGGAAGTGGCTTATACCGTGAGTGGAGGAACCTTAACTGCCACCTTTACGATGGGTCTTCCCTCCGGGTATGATTTCGTCCATTTCTTCCTCGAGGGTGTTGGAAAACTAAACTATAAAGACAGCCCCCGTTTTACTATCACTACCTACCCGCCCATCAATAGCATAACCCCTTCCCGTTATGACGCGTCCGGTTTCCATACCACTACCCATGCAGGAATGGTTGGATATGACTATTACGGAGGTACTTCTTTCACGGGCGTCTTAACGCCGGAAGCCAAGGCCGCATCAACCTTTACCTTCTATCTGATTGACAATAATGGAACTCCTGGGACAGGTGACGACGTGTTCTACTCAAAGACATTTACCGGCAAATCTCTGGCGGCCGGATCGGCTATTATACTACCGGATCTTGACTTCTGGGACAAAGCAGCCAATGAGTCCGATATTTATTATCTTATAAATAGTATCCCTTCTGCTGTTCCCATGTTCCAATATGATGATCCCCGGAACCCTAAATTGAAACATGTAGTATACTTTAACGAGTACAACCTTGGAGCAGATAAAAAGCAGCTGCCAGGACTGGCCTGCCGGGGCCACTATTATGCCTGGGGTGAAACTGTAGGATACTCTTTGGGACACACTTTTAGCTGGGAATATTATTCCTTCAGCGCCGCTCCGAAGGATGGCACCCAGTTAACCAAGTATATTAACGATCCTTCATTCGGGACGCCCGATATTGAGGGACTTGGGACTCTGGAAGCTGTTGATGATGCAGCCGCTGCAACTTTTGGCGGGAATTGGCATATACCTTCCGACATAGAATGGAGTAACCTTCTTTCTCAATGTGACTGGTCTTGGGATGATACCAATAAGGGCTTCGTGGTTACCGCCAGGGCTCCTTATGCCGGTAACACAATATTCCTTTCCCAGGCAAATGCAATAAATGGTTCCGACTACGGTTCTTCAATGGGTGTCTACTGGTCGGCCAATGGAGCCAATGATATGGCAGATGCCTTTATGTGGAATATGGGTGATCCGGGTACACTTCGCTCTGCCGCTCTTAACGAACGATATATCGGAGCATCCATCCGTCCTGTCTTTGATGAGATTATTTCTCCCATGCCGTAATCGGCTCAGGGCTTTGTAGAATTTGTTTTGCGCAACATGCTGGTTGCCAGCATTTTAATTAAATACCCTGCTGTCAAAGTGCAGCAGGGTATTTGCGTAAGTGGCGTTCAATCAGCGCTTTGCGGATTCCGGTAACCTACCACACCCACAGCGTGGGGAGGAGCAGCACCAGTCCCAGCACCAGCAGCACCAGCACGGCTTTCCAAATCCAGGAGAGCCAGCGGGAGTAGGGGATGCGGGCCATGGCCAGGGCGGCCATCAGCACGCCCGAGGTGGGGGTGAGCATGTTGGTGAAGCCGTCGCCGAACTGGAAGGCCAGCACCATCCCCTGGCGGGAAACGCCCACCATATCGGCAAAGGGAGCCATGATGGGAATGGTGATGGCGGCTTTGGCGGTGGCGCTGGGAATGAGGAAGTTAATGAGTGCCTGGATGCCGTACATGGCCGACAGGGAAGCCATCGGCCCGGTTCCGTCCAGCCCTTCCTGCATGCCGTGGAGGATGCTGTCCACAATGTGTCCGTCCTGCAGGATCACAATGATACCGGAGGCGAAACCCACCACCAGGGCCGCGGAGAGGATGTCCCGGGCGCCGGCGATAAGCTCATCGGCAATGCGGTTGGCCGAAAAGCCGGCGATAACCCCGCACACAATTCCCATCACCAGGAAAAGGGCGGTGATTTCCGGCATATACCAGTCCCAGCAAGTAACCCCCACAATCAGCGCAACGACCGTGAGGCCCAGGACAGCCAGGATCCAGCCCTGGCGGGAGGTCAGCGGCTCCGGAGAAGGATGGGAGTGCAGGGGAGCAGAAGAATGGGCCGATGCCCCCCGGACACTCCCATCCTCCTCCGGAATATTCTTCCTGCAGCGGCTGGCGTAAATCCACACTGCTACCACCAGCAGCACCGTAAAGAAGGCCCAGCAGATGAGGCGGTAGCCCATCCCGGAGAAAAGGGGCAGATCGGCCATCCCCTGCGCAATTCCTACGGTGAAAGGATTCAGGAAGGCGCTGGAAAAGCCGATGTTGGACGCCACGTACACTATAAGCATGCCCATGAAGGCATCGTAGCCCATGGATACTACAAGCGGTACCACTATGCCCACGAAGGGAATGGTCTCCTCGCTCATCCCAAAGACGGCTCCGGCCAGGGAAAACAGCACCGTAATGGCTACCAGCACCAGGCGGTCCCGCTTTCCCACCTTGCCGATGAAGCGGCTGATGCCGGCCGATACGGCGCCGGTGGCGTTCAGGAGCCAGAAAGCCCCGCCCACCACCAGGATGAAGACGATGATGCCGGCCTGCTTCACAAAGCCGTGATAGATGGCCGAAAAGACCTGCCAGGTTTGGGGCGCGGCGGGTACGCTCTGGTAGCTGAGGGTGCCGTCCCCGGCCGTTACATACTGCCCGCCCGGTACAAACCAGGTGAGTACCGCGCAAAGGAGGATGAGCGCGGCAATGAGTACGTAAGTGTTTGGGAGTTTGCGCATTACACGGTGCGGCCTACGAGCTTGTGGGCGAAGCCTTCCATGATTTCGCGCTTTTGGGCGTCAAAGCCCTGCAGCTTGTCTATGGCGCTCCGGTGCAGGGCGGCAATCTCTTTGCGGGCCAGGGCGGGAATGTCCAGGGATTCGTAGACGGCTTTCACGGTAGCAATCTTATGGGCCTTCTGCTCAGGCGTTTCCGCCGGCAGGCCCAGGGCTTCCTGCAGGCCTTTGGCCCCGCACTCCATGGCCTTCACCGTCAGCCAGGACTTCTTGTTGTTCACGATGTCTCCGCCGATGGGCTTGCCAAAGACGGCGGCGTCGCCGTACGCATCCAGGTAGTCATCGGCCACCTGGAAGGCCAGTCCCAAGTCGTAACCGTACGCATAGATGGCGCGGCTTTCCTCCTGCGGCGCCCCGGCGATGATGGCGCCCATCTGGGCCGAACAGGCAATGAGGACGGCCGTCTTGAGGCCGATCATCTGCATGTAGTCCGCCATGGGCACTACGTCCAGATTCTCGAAATCCATGTCCAGCTGCTGGCCGTCACAGACCTCCGCCGCTGTTTTGGAGAAAAGGGCCAGCACGGCCGGAAGCACAGGTGCAGGAGCCTGGATCAGGCGCCTGTAAGAGTCTATGCACATGACGTCTCCGCTGAGGATGGCGGTGTCCTGGCTCCATTTCTTCCATACGGTGTCCTGTCCCCGGCGCATGGCCGAACGGTCCATGATGTCGTCGTGGATGAGGGTGAAGGTGTGGAATACCTCCAGTCCCGCCGCCGGCTCCAGGATCTCCGGGCCGATGGTGTCCCTGTACAGGCTGAAGGCGGTGAGGCACAGCCGCGGCCGCAGCCGCTTTCCGCCGATGGCAATCATGTACCGAAGAGGGTCGTACAGCCCTTTGGGTGCATCCTGGAACTGGATATTCTGGAAAAGGTCCTTAATGGCAAGGTCTAGGTGGGATTCGCTGATCATAGTGCATGTATTTGCACAAAGATACAGTTTTTTCCTAGAAATCCAGCCGGCCGCCGCGGTAGAAGTCTACCAGGCGGGTCTGGAAGAGATATTCGTAAGTGGCCTGGACGGCGTCCGAGCGGGTTTTCAGGAGTTGGTTGCGGGACTCGTTGAACTCCGTGACCGTGGCCTTGCCGTTCTCGTATTTGGCCTGGACCAGGGTGAAGGAGTCTTCGGCTGCGGCAGAGGCTATCTGGGAGGCTTCCCACTTGGCGCGGGCGGCTTCGGCCGCATTCCAGGCCTGCTGGATTTCCTTGTACAGGTTCTGCTTTACGCGGCGCAGCGCAATCTCCTGGTTCACCTGGTTCAGTTTGGCGGAACGCACCTGGTTCCGGGTGCTGAACTTGCTGAAGATGGGGATGCTCAGCGACACGCCCACATAGGAGCTGAAGTTGCTCTTGAGCTGGTCAAAGAAGGCCTTGCCGCCGTAATTGGAGTAGTAATTGGTGCCGCTTCCGCCGCTCAGGGACAGGCTGGGGTAGTACCGGCTCTTGGCAATGTTGATGGAATGGTCTGTACCTTTCAGGCGCAGCTCTTCGGCCCGGATGGCGGGGCGGATGCCCAGGGCCTGGGCGTAGATGTCGTCCGGGGTGCCCAGGAAGACGCTTTCCATGGAAACGTTGGGCCGTACGATGGAGAAGCCTTCCCAGGAGCTGAACTCCAGCAGCTGGGCCAGGTCCAGGAGGGCCGTGCGGACGTTATTGTCGGCCTGCACCAGCGTCACGCGGCTCTGGGCCAGGGAGGCCTTCTGCTGGGACACTTCGGCGGCCGATGAGCGCCCGCTCTCGAACATGCGCTCCAGGCGTTCCACCTGCAGGGAATCGATGGCGATCTGTTGCCGGGCAACGTCGCGGATCTCATAGCTGTACAGGATCTGGAAATAGGCCTGGGCCACCTGGACGCGGATATCGTCCTTCGCTTTCTCCAGATCGGCCAGGGCGGCTTCCAGGTTCAGGTCGCTCAGGCGGATCTGGTTGTAGATGGCGCCGCCGTCAAAGAGATTCATGTTGGCGCCTATGCTGAAGCTCGTGGAACTGGAGTTTCCGCTTTCGTAGGTATTGTCTCCGCCCAGGCCGCGGCCGAAGCTGAAGTTCTCGCTGGCCGATGCGCTCACGCCCGGCAGCCAGCTCATGTGGGCGGTGTTCTGGTCAATCTCCCGGCCTTCCACGCTGTTGGCCTGCTGGGCCACCGTCAGGTTGTGGTCCATGGCCCAGGAAGTGCATTCCGCCAGGGTCCAGGGATGCGAGAAATCCGGAAGGATATCGGAGGGAGCCTGCTGCAGGGCAAAGGCCAGAGCTATAAGTAAAGTCTTCATAACTAGATGATTTGAGGACCCCGGACCTTATCTTCAAGGGAAAGGCCGCTCTTGATTTCAATGTTCACGCCGTCGGAGAGGCCGGTTTCCACCGGACGGTTCTCATAGGTCCCGTCGGCCTTGAGTACGTACACGAAGGTGTCCTCGCCTTCAAACTGGAGGGCGCTTTCCGGAATCATAAGTACGTTCTCCACGCGCTGGAGTTCAATCTCCGCGTTGGCGCTGTAGCCGGAACGGATGGTTACATCGGAAGGTACCTTCACCGTGGCTTTGATCTCGAAGAGGTTGGTTCCGCCGGATTCAGTGGCCTTGGGGGCGATGTACTCCAGGGCGGCGTCGAAGTGCAGGTCCTGCAGGGCGCCTACGGTAATGATTACCGGCAGGCCCAGGTGCAGGCGGCCCACCTCCGTCTCGTCTATATTGCCGTCGAAGATGAGGTCGTCCATATCGGCCACGGTGGCAATGGTGGTACCGTCGTTGAAGGTGTTGGAGTTGATAACGGTGTTACCCACCTTCACCGGGATGTCCAGGATAAGGCCGGACACGGAGGAGCGCACCAGGGTGGAGCTGCCGCTCTTGTTGGAGGAGGAAACGCCGTCGCGCACAATCTCCAGGGATTCCTTGGAGGCGGCGTACTCTTCCTGCGCCTGCTTCAGCTGCTGGGCCACCTGCTCGAAGGCTTCGGCGCTCACCAGCTGCTGGTCGAACAGCTTTTTCTCCCGCTCGTAGTTGGTCTGGGCCTGCTTCAGGTTCACTTCGCTAAGGCGCACCCGGCTTTGGGCCGATGAAAGCTGGCTCATCTCCGGAATCACCTTGAGCTTGGCGATGACCTCGTTTTCCTTCACCTGGTCGCCGGCCTGCTTGTACAGTTCGGCCACGATGCCGCTGATTTGGGCCTTCACGTTCACCTCGTCCCGGGGCTGGATCTTGCCCGTGACCACGGTGGACTTGGCGATGGTGCCCATCTCGGGCGTGAGCTCCTGGTACCGGACCTCCTTGGGGCGGGACCGCTGGAACAGGTACACGAAGGTGCCGATGAAAGCGGCCGCCACCAGGACAATCATTAGAATTCTACCAAACTTTTTCATATCGTAATTGTTTTTATTATTCGTCTCTCATAGCATCCACGGGCTTGATCTGCATGGCGCGGGCGGCGGGCATCAATCCGGCCACCACACCCAGCACCGCCAGCAGGACGGCTGCCAGCACGGCGGTCCAGAAAGGCACCTGGAAGGGGGCCTTGAGCATGCCGTCCGTGGTCATGGCCAGTTCCACTCCGGAGAGGATGAGCACGCTGAACACGATGGCCGACATGCCGGCCACCAGCGTGAGCACGATGCTCTCGGAAATGATCTGTCCCAGGATCTGGTTGGGCGTGGCGCCGATGGCCCGGCGGATGCCGATTTCCGTAGTGCGTTCCTTCACGCTCACCATCATGATGTTGGACACGCCGATCACACCCGCCAGCAGCGTCCCCAGGCCGATGAGCCAGATGAGGAAGTTGATGCCTTTGAACAGGTTGTCCACGATGCCGAAGATGAGCTGGGTGTTCAGCAGGAACATGGCCTGCTCGTCGGTGGGGTCCAGCAGATGCCGCCGGGCAATCACTTCCTTTACCCGCGGGGTTACATCGCTCATGGTAATCCCCGGCTTGGCCGTAAAGCACAGCAGATGGATGGTGTTGCCCAGGTTGTAGGCACGTTTGGCCTGGTTGATGGGGATGACCACCGAATCGCTGGCGCGGCCATCCACGCTGATATCGCCTTCATTCCAGTTCACACCCACCACGGTATAGTAACTGCCGTCCACGCTGAGGCGCTTGCCCAGCGGGGAACCGCCCTCCGGGAACAATTCTTCGTACACCCGCTTGCCGATCACGCAGACTTTGCGCTCCTGCAGGTTGTCGGCGTCGTTAAGCCATCGGCCGTATTTGAGCTTGGGGGTTTCAATATTGGCATAATCGGCCCGGGCGCCTTTCACCACGGCGCGGGAAGAGGTGTATTCATCCCTGGAAACGGTTTTGCCCCAAAGACTTACCGTGGGGGAGACGGTTTCCAGTTCGGGCACCATGTTCTTGAGGCGGTCCACGTCGCCGTAATCCAGGTTCCAGTTGCGGCCTTTCTCAAAGCCCTTGTAGGGTTTGCTGGTACTGCTGGCAATCACTATGCAGGTGTTCTGGGCAAAGCCGTCGAACTCCTTCATAAGCAGCTGCTTGAAGCCTTGTCCGCCGCCGGTGAGGAGCATCAGCATGAATACGCCCCAGAACACGCCGAAACCGGTGAGCAGGCTCCTGCTCTTGTTCCGCAGGATGCTGTCCAGGATTTCCCGGAAGGTATCTGTATCAAACCACTTTTTCATCAGTCGGCCCTCAATGCTTCAATGGGTTTAACACGCGCCGCTTTCCAGGCGGGGATGGCCCCGGCGATGGTTCCGGCGATAATAAGCAGCAGGGTGGCTTCCAGGGCCACGTCCAGGCCCACGGTGGGGTTCACCAGCATCTGGATCTTCTCTCCGCCTATATCTATCGAGCGCTGGGCTACGGTCTTGTCCATAATCTGGCACGCCACCATCCCCAGGAACATCCCTATATAACCGAAGGCGGCGGTGATGGTGATGCTCTCGGCAATGATGAGCTTGAGGATTTCACCGGGCTTGGCGCCGATGGCCTTTCGGATGCCGAACTCGTGGGTGCGTTCCTTCACGGTGATGAGCATGATGTTGGATACGCCCACTATGCCGCTGATGAGGGTGAGGATACCCAGGATCCAGAGGGCTATGTTGATCATCCGCGAGGCCTTGTTCATCTCCAGGTTGTCGGTATAGCCGTTGTTGATCCAGATGCCACGGCGGTCGTCCGGGGCAATGTCGTGCCGGAGCCGGATGGCGGTGCCGTACAGTTTCTCGAAGGCTTCGTGTTCCTCCAGGGTTTCCGGTCCGGTGACGGAGAAGGAGATGCTCTCTACCTTATCCGTGTTGTCGTAGATTCCTTTATATGTAGAGAAAGGGATGGGGCACAGGCGCGACATTTCCGATTCGTCGGTGTGATAGATGCCGACAACCCGGTAGGAGATGGCGCCGGCGGCAATCCATCGGCCCAGGATGGCGTCCGGGTCTTTGGGGGACAGTTCCTTGGCTTGATAGAGGCTGATGACAATGACTTTGCGGCGTTCGTCCACATCGTCCGGATTCAGGAAGCGGCCGGTGTACATCCGCATCTTTTCGGCCTCCTTGTAGTCCGGCATCACCCCGCGGAGGGCGCCGGACACGCTGAGTCCGTTCAAGGATAGGGAGACGCTGGTGACGCCGGTTCCGCGATAGACGTCGTGGATAATCCCTTTCCACTGCTCCGATTCGGTGAAAAGGACATCGCTCTCGTCCAGCTGGATGTCCCGCCCTTCCTTGTATCCGGCATAGGGCTTGGAGGTGCGCCAGCCCTCTACGGTGATATTCTGTGAGATATAGTCCTCGATATTGCCCACGAAGGAGTTCATGAGGCCGTTGCCGGCTCCCAGCAGGGCAATGAGCAGGAAGATACCCCAGCTCACCGCGAAGCCCGTGAGGGCCGTGCGGAGCTTGTTGTTGCGCAGGGTGCTGCTTATTTCGTGGAATAATTCTCGCATTACTTGATGATGCTGCCGCCCCAGGCGGAGTGGGACCGGTTCTCTTCTATCTCGCCGATGATGCCGTCCTTGATGTGGATGATCTTGTCCGTCTCGTTGGCCACGCCGCCCTCGTGGGTAACCACTATGATGGTGAGGCCTTCTTCCTGGTTCAGCTGCTTGAGGAGCTGCATCACTTCCACGCTGGTCTTGGAATCCAGGGCGCCGGTGGGCTCATCGGCCAGGATGATCTGCGGCTTGGTGATGAGGGCGCGGGCGATGGCCACGCGCTGTTTCTGGCCGCCGGACATTTCGTTGGGGAAGTGGGAGGCCCACTGGGTGAGGCCCAGCTTCTCCAGGTATTCCATGGCCATATCGTGACGCTTTTTCCGGCCGACGCCCTGATAATAGAGCGGGAGCTCCACATTCTCCACGGCCGTTTTGAAACTAATCAGGTTGAAGCTTTGGAACACAAAGCCGATCATCCGGTTGCGGTAGTCGGCGCTCTGGCGTTCCGAAAGGTCCTTGATGAGGGTTCCGCCCAGGTGGTAGGTGCCTTCGTCGTAATTGTCCAGGATGCCCAGGATATTGAGGAGCGTGGACTTTCCGGATCCGGATGCACCCATGATTGAGACGAATTCGCCCTTTTCTATATTAAGGTCAATGCCTTTGAGCACGTGCAGGGGCTGCCCGTTGTCGTAGGTCTTGTGTATTCCTTTCAGTTCTATGAGCATTTTTGCTGTATTAGTATGCTATTACACTGCAAATATATAATGGATTTTTTATTCCACAAAATTTTTTCGATAAAAGTGCCGGATTTTTCGACGAGTGAACTCATCGGCCTTTCTCCTAAGCAAAAACCCTGCCTTCTTAAAGAAAATGATTATCTTTGCAGGTCAGCAATTGTAACTATGTCAACGAGTATGCATAATTTTCTGGGTACGCTGGCGGCCACAACGGTCTCCATCGTGCTCACATTCGGTACTACAGCCATCATTGACCGCCAGAAACAGAAGGCCGAAAAGCGGGAGATGGTGATGATGATCATGTACGACATGCGCGAGTCACTTAAGGAAATAAAGGTGTGCGACGAAGGCATCAAGTCATTTTTCGACACCCAGATAGACGTCATAGCCCATCCTCAGGAGTTCAACTCCGGCTTTTCCGGAAAAATGGGCATCCTGGCCGCGAATATTCCCAATCTTACCTATTCTACCACCACGGAAAATATCTTCCGCTCCAACGTGGAGACCATTCAGACTATTGGCAATATCCTCTTTGTGGAAACCGTGTCTTCGTTCTACGATTCACGCTCGCTTTATAAGAGCGTGGTGTCGGATCCTTTCCAGGAGAATGCGTTAGTGGCCTTATCCAGTTATGAAGACTTGTGTGATTTCGATGCTTCCGGTTACCCTTTCTATAGCTTCAGCCACTTAAGAAGAATGGAAGAATGCCTTGAGCAGTGCAAGCTCATGATGAAGGTTTCGGATAAGGAACTGGATGTGTTCAACTCCCAGCGGGAAAAGCTGTTGGAGGCCACCCAGGGCAATTATACCGAAGAGGTTATAGATGCTAGCTATGAGAGCGGGGAGCGCAAACAACGCTGGCAGGAGGCACGGGCGGCAGGCCGCTTGCAGCTTCAGGGAACGAAATAACTAAATAACAAAGATAATGGCAGATCAGATTAAGAAAACCCTTCGCGACTCGGCGGCCATGCGCTGGACAGCCCTGCTGCTGCTGGCCCTCGCGATGTTTTGCAGCTACATTTTCATGGACATCCTGTCCCCCATCAAGGACCTGATGCAGGAAACCCGTGGATGGGATTCCACTGCATTCGGCACCATGCAGGGCAGCGAGGTGTTCCTGAATGTATTTGTGTTCTTCCTCATTTTTGCAGGTATCATCCTGGATAAGATGGGGGTCCGTTTCACCGCCGTGCTAAGCGCCGGGGTGATGCTGGTGGGCGCTATCATCAAGTGGTTCGCCGTCAGCGAATCCTTCATGGGCAGCGGCCTGGAGACCTGGTTCACGAACAACCTCAATTATATTCCGCTCTTCGATGAGTTGGGCGTGTCGCCTTTCTACCGGGGCATGCCGGCATCGGCCAAACTGGCGGCCTGCGGCTTCATGGTCTTCGGCTGCGGCTGCGAGATGGCCGGCATTACGGTGAGCCGCGGTATAGTGAAGTGGTTCAAGGGACGTGAGATGGCCCTGGCCATGGGTTCGGAGATGGCACTTGCCCGCCTGGGCGTTGCCACCTGCATGATTTTCTCCCCCTTCTTCGCCAAGCTGGGCGGCAGCGTGGATGTTTCCCGCTCCGTAGCCTTCGGCGTGGTGCTCCTCTGCATCGCCCTCATCATGACCATCGTCTACTTCTTCATGGACAAGAAGCTGGACAGCCAGACCGGAGAGGCCGAAGAGAAGGACGACCCGTTCAAGGTGAGCGATATCGGCAAGATCCTCTCGGACGGCGGATTCTGGATCGTGGCCCTGCTGTGCGTTCTTTACTACAGCGCCATCTTCCCGTTCCAGAAGTATGCGGTGAATATGCTCCAGTGCAACCTTACGCTGGTGGAACCTTCGGCCGATTCCTTCTGGGCCGGCTCCAGCGTAACCATCGTCCAGTATGTCATCATGCTGGTGGTGGCCGCCGCCGGCTTTGCCAGCAACTTCCAGAAGAAAAAGACCAGCCAGTACATTTTCCTGGGCATTTCCATCGCAGCCCTCATCGCGTACTGCTATATGGGTTACATGCGCCAGAGCGCCGAATCCATCTTTGCGGTGTTCCCGCTGCTGGCCGTGCTCATCACCCCCATCCTGGGCAATTACCTGGACCGCAAGGGTAAAGGTGCCTCCATGCTGGTGCTGGGCGCCATCCTGCTCATCGCCTGCCACCTCACCTTCGCCTTCGTGCTGCCCGCCTTCAAGGGTAATACCGTGGGAGGCGTAATCGTGGCCTACACCACCATCCTGGTGCTGGGTGCCAGTTTCTCGCTGGTCCCCGCCGCCCTGTGGCCTTCCGTTCCCAAGCTGGTGGACGCCAAGGTAATCGGCAGCGCCTATGCGCTCATTTTCTGGATCCAGAACATTGGCCTGTGGCTGTTCCCGCTGCTTATCGGCAAGGTGCTGGACAAGACCAATCCGGGCGTGACGGACCCCACCCAGTTCAACTACACCGCTCCGCTGGTGATGCTTGCCTGCCTGGGCGTGGCCGCCCTGGTGCTGGGCCTGGTGCTCAAGGTGGTGGACCGCAAGAAGCACCTGGGTCTGGAACTTCCCAACATCACGGAATAGTTTATGGCAGCCTCCGGAAAATCTTTTAACAGGTCAGCCGCTTGGATAGCGCTGGCCTGTTTGGTTGTGCCCATGTTCGCGTCGTACTTCTTCGACGACATGTTCTCCAGCATCTCGTACCTGTTCGAGAATCCTGCACTCACGCAGCTGGGTTGGGACGCGGCGGGGTACGGACTCTACACCAGCGGCTATAGCGTGCTGTGCGTGTTCGGCGGCCTGGTAGTTTGCGGTATCCTGCTGGACAAGTGGGGCGTGCGCATCACGGGCTCCATCTTCGTGGGCATGATGGCTGCCGGTGCCGGGCTTGTGCTATGGGCGCTTCTGAGCGGGTCTTCCGCTTCGCTCACGGTGGCTTATGTGGGCTGTATGCTCTTCGGCCTGGGCAGTGAGATTGCCGGCACGGCCGTTACCCGGAGCATTGCCAAATGGTTCAAAGGCGGGCCGATGGCGCTCGCGATGGGCCTCCAGCTGGCCATAGCCCGGCTGGGCACGGCCTTCGCGCTGGTACTGTCTCCCAAGCTGGTTTCCCAGCAGGCCGGCCATGTGTACTCCCTGGCCGAAACCGCCCGTCCCGCCGTGGTGGGCATGGGCCTGATGGCCCTGGGACTCATTCTCTGGGCCGTTTTCGTGGCGCTGGATGCCAGGGCCGACCGCTTAAGTGGGCAGGGAGTATTTCCCTCCGCGAAAAAGAAGGCCGATGCTACGGGAAATACTCCCTCCCCCACAGAACAGACTGCCGAGGCTGAAGAGAGCGCAGAACCTACTGCGGATTCAAAGGATGAATTCCGTTTCAAGGATGTGCTGGGGGTGCTGGGCAACCGGAACTTCTGGTTGCTGGGACTGCTGTGCGTGCTGTTCTACAGCAGCATCATCGCCTTCAAGAAATTCGCCGGGGCCATCCTCATCCCCCGTTTTGACATTCCGGCCGAAGCCGCCGGGTGGATGGTGAGTATGCTGCCGTTCTCCACGGTGATCTTTGCGCCGCTGTTCGGCATGCTGGTGGATAAGGCCGGCAAGGGCACCCGCTGGATGCTGCTGGGAGCCGTCCTGGCCCTCATCGCCCATCTGCTGCTGGCCTTTGCACCGGCCGGGGTCCCGTTCTGGGGATATCTGTCCATGGTTTTCCTGGGTTTCGGCTATTCGCTGGTTCCCGCCGCCCTCTGGCCTTCCGTCCCCAAGATTGTCCCGGACAAGGTGCTGGGCACCACTTTCGCCCTCATTTACTGGGTGCAGAACCTGGGCCTGCTCAGCTTTAAATGGCTGGCGGGCATTATCCTTGGAAAATCGGCCCAGAACGGTCCCGTGAGCGTGGAACTTATGTTCGTGGGCCTTTGCATCGCCGCCGTGGTGGTGGCGCTGCTGTTCCGCCGTACATCGGCCCGCCATCCTGAATTACAACTTGACCAACCCAACCGATGATTATTCTTGTTACAGGTGCCAGCAGCGGTATCGGCTACGAAAGTGCCATCCTGCTGGCCAAAAAAGGACATAAGGTATATGGCGCGGCCCGCAGGGTGGAGCGCATGGAAGCACTTAAGGAATATGGCGTGGTGCCTTTGAGCCTGGACGTCACTTCCGAAGACTCCATGCAGGCCTGCGTGGCCGATATCCTGGCGGTCGAGGGACGCATTGACGTGCTGGTGAACAATGCCGGTTACGGTTACTTCGGTGCCATTGAAAACGTAACCATGGCGGAGGCGCGCCGGCAGCTGGAAGTGAACGTCTTCGGCCTGGCCCGCCTCACGCAGCTGGTGCTGCCCTCCATGCGGGAGCACGGTTCCGGCCGCATCGTGAACGTATCTTCCGTGGCCGGACGGGTTGTCCTGCCCTTCGGCGGCTGGTACCACGTGTCCAAATATTCAGTGGAGGCCCTGAGTGACGCCCTGCGCGTGGAACTGAAGCCCTTCGGCATAGATGTGGTGCTCATCGAGCCCGGCGGTATCGGCACGGACTGGGGCATCATCGCTGCCGATCATCTGGAGGAATCCTGCAAGGACACACCCTATGCCGCATCGGCCGAAAAGGAAGCCCGCCTCATGCGCTTTGCCTATTCCGGCAAGTACCTGGCACGTCCCACCTGCGTGTCCCGTGCCATCGGCAAGGCCGTCACGGCCCGCCATCCCCGCCACCGCTACCATCCCGGCACGGGTTCCCGCTTCCTGCTGTGGCTCCACGCCATCCTCCCCGTCCGCTGGTGGGACGCCCTCATGCGCCTGGCCGTCAAGGCCTGACCCTTCTGCGTCCTTTCCCCCGGCCGTGACTCCGCCGCCCGACGTGACTTCTGTCCCTGCGTTTTTGGCGTTTTTTGTCGGCTCCGCCGCCCGACGTGACTTCTGTCCCTGCATTTTTGGCCGAAAATGCCGGTTCCGGAGTCACACGCGTCTTCTGTACCTGCAAAAAACGGCAAAAATGCAGGTTCCGGGGCCACAGAGGAAAGACATCATTTTATTTCCTTGGAGCCAAGCAGTTGCCGGACCACTTTTTCCCGGACAAAAATGGAGGTGGAGATTTGATAGGAGTTAAGGCCGAATTCACGATGCAGGATGATGGCCAGTTTGCCTTTGTCTGTTTCAGTGAGGGAGCGCAATTCTTTTCCTCCAAAACGCTTTTGAAGTGTTTGTGTGACTATCCCGGTCAATTCGCTTTTGCTGAATTCGGCCATTTCTCCCAGGCGGCCGGCAATTTGGAAATAAACCTCATAATCCTTTACCAGGGCTGTTTGCAGGTCTTTTGGCGTTGGAAACAGATTCCGAACCAAAGAGACATCAACAAAAGAATCCGGAAGCAAACCCAAATAAGGATGAATCTTCCAGTGTGCAGGAATGGCTTCTTCGCTGGAGAACAGTCTGGAAAGACTGCGTTTGGACATCTCTCCCGCAGGCGTTCCGCCAAGAATATCGGCCAGTCCGGAATAATAGAGCCATTCCGATCCCCAAAGATAACCTCCGACCATCGCCAGACTTTTCTCCAGCGGATTGCGGAGTAAATAAAGGATTTCGTGTTTCATTTGCTCTTTATCCTCTATCTTTTCCAGATGGAACCAATAGTCGTCCGGAAGGGGTGGATACCCGTCCTGTATCAGCCTGGCCGTAAGTTTTCGCTTCAGGTAGTCAAAGGCGGCAAGACATCGTTCACCCGTTCCGCTCAGGATGATGTGGAGATGGTTTGGCATTAGCACAAACGCGTAAATCCTGATGGAATACTTTAAACAAATCAGTCCCATCAGGCACATTCCAAATGCGAATTCGGCCACATTGTTGAATAGCAGGCCACCCTTGAGGCCGTCTGTACAAAGATGGTAATATCCATTACCCTTTGCGCGGTATTCCTCCCGCTCCTTATTTCTTTTCATAGAAGCAAAGGAAAGTATAATTATCCGTGTTATGAAATAAGGAAACGTTTATTTGGAAAAACGGCCCAGGAAGATGTTCAGAGGCCTTTTCCCTGCAACCCATTCTTCACATTTTTCTTTTTTTGGACAAGAATGTAACTCAGAATCAAACTGTTGGGTTCCGAAAACTGATACGGCAGAATCAGATTACTTTTCTTACAGCGGGGATGAGCCGGAGCAGCCAGGTGAGGGTGAAGGCCGCAAAGGAAGTGACAAGGCCTATGAAAAGGAATTTCCCCAGGGCTCCCATCCAAATGGTATCCGTGGCCGCCTGGAGAAGCAGCATCAGCAGCATGTGAAAGATGTAGGCACCATACGACTGGGCCGAACACCACTGCAGGAACGGGGTGGTGTGGTTCAGGAATCGGCGGAAAAGCCAGAGCAGGCCTGTGCAAAGAAAGACGCACAGAAGTGACTCGTATATGCCGAACCAGCGCCAGACAAAGGCACTCCAGGCACCATCGCCGCGAAGATAGATCCCCAAAGCTAACAACAGGCCGATGGTAAGGGATGAGGCGCCCAGCCGGTCACTCATCTTTTCAAGCCAGCCCAGGCGTCTGGATAGGATACCCAGCACGAAAAGCATAACATACTGAAGGTAATGGGCAGGCTCCATCGGCAGCGGAATGATGCCGAACGGCCAGATCCAGTGGTCCTGGGGACTCAGCTGGCGTATGAAGAAACTGCCGATGCCCATAACCAAGCCGATGAGCAGCAGAACCCAGAAAGCCGGTTGCCGGCTGCTGCTGTGTATAGGCGGAAAGAATCGCCGGTACAGTGCGTACAGCAGGCAGAATACCAGCAGGCTTTCCACAAACCACATGTGCCCGGTTTCGAATTTGCCCGAAAGGATGGACAGCAGCGCACCCATCACCAGAAGAGGAATCCCCAGCCGGACCAGTTTCTTCCGAACGAAGGTTTTTCCCCCATATTTATCGTAGCTGCCCGGAACAAAATATCCGGAAATGAGGAAATACAGTCCCATGAAGAAGCCTGCATTTACGCTGAAGAAGTTCCCCAGCCAAGGAAGGAATTCCGCCGGATTGCTGGGCGTATAGGCCCAGCCCCCGCCATTTCCGTACGCCTGCCCGGCGTGATGGAAGACGACAAGGACGGTCAACCAGACCTTCAGGTTATCCAGATAGTATTGTCGGTTTGTTGCCATAAAGCGTACTAATATACTTATTATTTCTTTCTTCCCGACTTGCGCGCCGGCATTTTGGGCCGAAAATGCCGGTTCCGGAGTCACACGCGTCTTCTGTACCTGCAAAAAACGGCAAAAATGCAGGTGCCGGGGTTGCGACCATCGCCGATATCGGCAAAATCGGCCGTCTGTGTCGGCGCCGGCGTTTAAATGATAAAAAATGCTTATCTTTGCATTTACGGATCTTCCCTAATCCGCAAAAGAGACGATGTACGAGCTACTAGACAAGATCAATTCACCTGCCGATGTCCGCAAGCTGTCGCTGAAGAAGCGGAAACAACTGTGTGCGGAAATCCGGCAATATATGGTGGAGTGCTGTGCGGTGAATCCCGGTCATCTGGGCAGCAGCCTGGGGGCGGTGGAACTGATAGTGGCCCTTCATTCCGTCTACAATACGCCGGAGGACAAACTGGTCTTTGACGTGGGCCATCAGGCCTATGCCCATAAGATACTCACCGGCCGGAGGGAGGCCTTTAAGAAGAACCGTACAAGGGACGGTATCAGCGGTTTCCCCAAGCGGGACGAAAGCCCGTACGACGCCTTCGGCACCGGCCACTCCTCCACTTCCATATCGGCTGCGCTGGGCTTTGCGGAGGCGGCCCGGCTTAAGGGAACCGGGGAAAAGGCGGTGGCGGTGATAGGGGACGGCGCCCTCACCGGCGGCCTGGCCTGGGAAGGCATGAACAATGCCGGCGCTTCCAAGGCCGATATCCTCATCATCCTCAACGACAACAACATTTCCATAGACCAGAACAAGGGCGGCGTACACGACTACCTCCTGAAGATTACCACCAGCTCTTTATATAATAGGGTAAAGAACCGGGTGTGGCGTTCCCTGGGAGAAGGCAAGACCCGCGACTGGGTGCAGAAACGGGTGATAGACACCAAGTCCAACCTGGTCCGCAGAAGCGGCGGCGCCCTGTTCGAGAGCCTGGGATTCCGCTACTTCGGCCCCATAGACGGGAACGATTTGGAGCAGCTTACCATAACCCTCCAGCGCATCAGCCACCTCCGGGGCCCGCGCCTGCTTCACATCCATACCCGAAAGGGCTGCGGTTATGCTCCCGCGGAGGCGGATCCCACCACCTGGCACGCCCCCGGCAAATTCAATCCGGAAACGGGGGAGCGGATCAAGACGGTATATCCGGCCAGCCGTTACCAGGATGTCTTCGGAGAGGTGCTGGTGGAACTGGCCCGCCTGGACAAGAGGGTGGTGGGCATCACCCCCGCCATGGCCACGGGCTGCGGCATGAACGCCCTGGAACGTGCCCTGCCGGAGCGCTTCTTTGACGTGGGCATCGAGGAAGGCCACGCCGTCACCTTCTCGGCCGGACTGGCCGCGGGCGGGCTCCGGCCTTTCTGCAATATCTATTCTTCCTTCAGCCAGCGGGCATACGACAACATTATCCACGATGTGGCCTTGCAGCACTTGCCGGTGGTCCTTTGCCTGGACCGTGCCGGCCTGGTGGGAGAAGACGGAGCCACGCACCACGGCTGCTATGACCTGGCAGCCTATCGCAGCATACCGGAAGCCGTCATATCTGCCCCTCGCAACGAGGTGGAACTCAAGCAGCTTATGTTTACGGCCCTTAAGGCCGAAAGGGGACCGTTCCTGATCCGCTATCCCCGCGGAATAGGGGAAGGCACGCCCTGGAAGGAAACCGCTTTCCAGGAACTGCCGCTGGGGCGGGGAGAGAAACTCCTGGACGGCAAGCGAGTGGCCGTCCTGGGTATCGGCCCGGTGGTGAACCGCGCCCTGGCCGCCGCCAGGCGTCACAAGGCCGATTACGGCGTAGCTCCTGCCGTCTACGATATGCGCTTCCTGAAACCGCTGGATCCGGACATCCTGGAAGAGGCGGCCAGGTTCGATGCCATCCTCACCCTGGAGGACGGCTCCCTCAAGGGCGGCCTCTACAGCGCCGTCTGTGAGCATTTTTCCCTCCGTTCCCATCCGCCCCGCATCAAGGGGCTGGGCATTCCGGACAAGTTCATGCAGCAGGATACCCAGCTCTCCCAGCTGGCCGACTGCGGCCTGGACGAGAATTCCATCTTCGATCTGCTGGTGGAGATGTTAAAATAGCAGCATTTTTCCTATCTTTGTGAAAATGCTGTACTCATGAAACGCATCCTTTCCTGTCTCCTTCTCCTCCTGCCTCTTCTGGCATCGGCCCGGGAGCGCATCCGTTTTGACGAGGGGTGGGAGTTCGCCTTTGGAAACGCCGCTTCCCCGGCCCTGGACTTTGGCTGCGGAACCGAATATTTCAATTACCTCACCAAGGCAGCCTCCATCCACAACGAGGGACCCTATTCCCGGCAATTCGACAAAAGCAAATGGCCGGCCGGATGGAAAGCCGTCACCCTGCCGCACGACTGGGTGGTGGACCTTCCCTTTGCGCGGGAGGCCAGCCACAGCCACGGGTACAAGACGGTGGGATACAAATATCCGGAAACCAGCGTAGGCTGGTACCGGAAAACTTTTACCATCCCGGCGGAAGATGAGGGAAAGCATATCAGCCTCCGCTTCGACGGCATCTTCCGGAATGCCGATGTGTGGGTGAACGGCTTCTGGCTGGGCAGGGAGCCCAGCGGTTATGCCACCCAGGTGTACGACATCTCCGAATACCTGGACTACGGGGCGGAAAACCTGGTAACGGTGCGGGTGGATGCTTCCCTGGAGGAAGGCTGGTTCTATGAGGGCGCCGGCATTTATCGGCACGTATGGCTGGAAAAGACGGCCCCCGTGCATGTGGCACCCTTCGGGACCTACGTCCATACGCAGCTTTCGCAGCGGGGCGCCGAAGTAACCATAGAGACAGTGGTCCGCAACGCTTCCGCCGCATCGGCCGATTACGCCCTGCGGCATACCCTCCTGGAGGCGGACGGGACCCCGGTGGGAAGGGCTTCGCTGCCTCTTCGGAACGTCCCGGCCAAGGCCGATTCCCGCTCGGAGCAGACGATAAGCGTGGGCAATCCCCGCCTCTGGAGCCTTTCGGATCCATACCTGTACAAAGTGCGGACGGAAGTATTGGCCGCAGACGCTGTTGTAGATACCTATGAAACGCCGTTCGGGATCCGCAGCATCGTCTTCGACGCCGACAAAGGCTTTTTCCTGAACGGGGAACGGGTGGAGCTGAAGGGGGTGAACCAGCATCAGGACCACGCGGGCGTGGGAACTGCCATCCCCGACGCCCTGCAGGTATATCGCCTGAAGGAGCTCAAGAGACTGGGAGTGAACGCCGTCCGCACCAGCCACAACCCGGCCACGCCGGAAATGCTGGATGCCTGTGACAGCCTGGGCATCCTGGTTATGGAAGAGAACCGCCTCACCGGCGTGAACGAAGAGCACATCCGCCTCCTGCGCCGGATGATTGAGCGGGACCGGAACCATCCTTCCATCATCCTCTGGAGCATAGGCAACGAGGAATGGGGGACGGAATGGAAGGACAAAGGCACCAAGATTACGGAGTCCATGCGGGAGTATTGCCACCGGCTGGACCCTACCCGGCCGATGACGGTGGCCTCCAGCTCCGGACCGCATATCCTGATTACGGCCGATGTGGCAGGCTACAACTACATCCAACAGCATAAGATAGACGACTTGCGGGTGCAGTACCCGCAGCGGAAGGCCGTGGGAACGGAGGAGACTACCGGATGCGGCACGCGGGGCATCTACTTCGACCAGCCGGAGCAGGGCCGGATGGCCTCGCTGAACCGCCGGAACGATACCCGCGACAGCACCTTCAACGTCATCGGCCGGGGCTGGAAGTTTTATGAGGGACGTCCGTGGCTGGGCGGACTCTTCTACTGGACCGGTTTCGACTACAGGGGAGAGCCCAACCCGCTTTCCTTCCCGGCCACCGGTTCCGAATTCGGCATCCTGGATTACTGCGGGTTCCCCAAGGACGAAGCCTGGTACCTGAAGGCCTGGTGGACGGAGGAACCGGTGCTGCACGTATTCCCGCACTGGAACCTGCAGGGACACGAAGGGGAGAAGATCGGCGTCTGGGTATACGGCAATTGCGATGAAGTGGAGCTTACGGTGAACGGGAAGCGCCTGGGCCGCAAGAAGATGGAACGTGGCGGCTACCTCAGCTGGGAGGCTGTCTACAGGCCCGGCAAGGTGGTGGCTACAGGATATCGGAAGGGACGGAAAGTCCTGACGGAGACGCTCGAGACAACGGAAAAGGCTTCCGCCGTGGCGCTGGAGGCCGACAGGACGGAGATCCGGGCCGATGGCCGGGACCTGGCCGTGGTGAACATCGGCCTGCAGGACCGGAAGGGCCGCTTTGTCCCGGATGCCTGCGAGTGGCTCACCCTGGAGGTGGACGGCCCCGTCCGGATCCTGGGCGTGGGGAACGGCGATCCTGCCTGGCAGGAGCGGGAACGTCCGGACCGGCCGGATGCCCGCAGCTTCCGCGTGAAAACCTTCAACGGCCTGGCCCAGGTGCTCCTGCAAAGTACCGGTGAGCCCGGCCGGGCCATCCTCACCGTCTCGGGAATCGGCGTCGTCCGGCAGGAGATACGCGTCTTTCGTTAAAAAATCCCAAAAATATTTTGTGGATTCAGAAAAACTTTCTACCTTTGCAGTCCTTTCAGCGATTGAAGGATTCAAATGAGCTGCCGATATAGCTCAGTTGGCCAGAGCACGTGATTTGTAATCTCGGGGTCGTGGGTTCGAATCCCTCTATCGGCTCAAAGGAGCTTTGAAATACTGGAAAGCTAACTTGGGAGGATCGCATAGCGGCAATTGCGGCGGACTGTAAATCCGCTCCTTCGGGTTCGGTGGTTCGAGTCCACCTCCTCCCACTCATCTGTGAAACTGGCGGAGCTACTTCCGCTTTTTCGCGGAAAAAAGCGGAAGTAGCTCAGTTGGTAGAGCATCAGCCTTCCAAGCTGAGGGTCGCGAGTTCGAACCTCGTTTTCCGCTCCCAGACATACTGTAAGCCGGTGTAGCTCAGGGGTAGAGCGCATCCTTGGTAAGGATGAGGTCATGAGTTCAATTCCCATCACCGGCTCTTTTTTTGGGCTACGGCCCTTTGGTTGACAACAATTGTTTAAACAATAAATAAAATTATGGCAAAAGAAACATTCCAGAGAACCAAACCGCATGTCAACATCGGTACTATCGGCCATGTTGACCACGGTAAGACCACCCTCACCGCCGCCATTACCAAGGTGCTGGCAGAGCGTGTTTCCGGCAACGCCGACAAGGTGAAGTCCTTCGACCAGATCGACAATGCCCCGGAAGAGAAAGAGCGTGGTATCACCATCAACACCGCTCACGTGGAGTACGAGACTGAAGCTCGTCACTATGCTCACGTGGACTGCCCTGGTCACGCCGACTATGTGAAGAACATGGTTACCGGTGCTGCCCAGATGGACGGTGCTATCCTTGTTGTCGCTTCCACTGACGGTCCTATGCCCCAGACCCGTGAGCACATCCTGCTCGCCCGTCAGGTTAACGTGCCGAAGATCCTCGTTTTCATGAACAAGGTGGATCTTGTGGACGATGAGGAAATGCTCGACCTCGTTGAGATGGAAATCCGCGACCTCCTCGCTTTCTACAAGTTCGATGAGGATTGCCCCATCATCCGTGGTTCTGCACTTGGTGCTCTGAACGGTGAAAAGCAGTGGGAAGACAAGGTCATGGATCTCATGAACGCTGTGGATGAGTACATCCCGCTTCCGGAGCGTCTGGTTGACAAGGACTTCCTGATGCCTATCGAGGACATCTTCTCCATCACTGGCCGTGGTACTGTGGTTACTGGCCGTATCGAGTCCGGTACCATCCACGTGAACGACCCGGTGGAACTCGTCGGCTTCGGCGATGAACCCCGCAACACCGTTGTTACCGGTGTGGAAATGTTCCGCAAGCTCCTCCCTCAGGGTGAGGCCGGTGACAATGTAGGTCTGCTCCTCCGTGGTGTGGATAAGAAGGATGTAAAGCGCGGCGAAGTCGTTGCCAAGCCCAAGTCCATCACTCCGCACACCGAGTTCAAGGCTCAGATCTATGTGCTGAAGAAGGAAGAAGGTGGTCGTCACACTCCGTTCCACAATCACTATCGTCCTCAGTTCTTCATCCGTACTCTTGACGTTACCGGTGAGATCATGCTCCCGGACGGCGTAGAGATGGTGATGCCTGGCGATAACGTGGAAATCACCGTGAAGCTCATCACTCCGGTTGCTATGAACGAAGGCCTGCAGTTCGCTATCCGCGAAGGTGGCCGTACCGTGGGCGCCGGTCAGGTGATCAAGGTGATCGAGTAATTCCCGATGCCATTACAAAAGTGAGAGCCCAGACGTGGGCTCTCACTTCCCACAGGGGAATAGAACAAGGGTAGTTCAGCGGTCTCCAAAACCGTCGATGTGGGTTCGAATCCTGCTTCCCCTGCCAATATCAAAGGTTACGATTTGGTAAATGTTTAACGTAAGACTGGAGGATTCCCGCTTCCAATTTTCCCCCGGTCCATTGTAAGCAAAGATGAGAAAGTTCATTAACTATCTGAAGGAGTCCTATCAGGAACTCGCGAAGAAGGTAACATGGCCCACCTGGCAGAAGCTGCAGGACTCTGCACTGCTCGTGCTGGTTGCCACCATTATCCTCGCCGTGGTTATTTTCCTGATTGACTTTGCTTTCCAGCACCTGATGGAGTTTATTTACGCACTGTAACTGATTAAAAAACCTTATGGCTGACAAGAAATGGTACGTACTCCGTACCGCGGGAACCAAGGAAAAGAAAGCCGCCGAATACCTGGTCAAGGAAATAGAGAGACACGCCGATCTGCAAGCAATTGTGGATCAGGTCCTTGTGCCTGTCAAGAAGGAAATCGTCACGAAGAACGGCAAGCGGAAAGAGGTGGAAAGACTCCTCTTCCCCGGCTATGTCCTCATCCATGCCGAACTTAATCCGGACCTTGAGTATGTGATTCGCAACGGCATCCCCGGCATGTCCGGTTTCCTTACGGAAAAGACCGGCAACGGCCCCACCGAACGTGTCCCCGTTCCCATCCGCGACGAGGAGGCCCAGCGCATCCTGGGAGTCCAGGACGAGAACGCTGTCAACGCAGCCGAAACGGAGGTGAATTTCACCGTGGGAGAGAGCGTCCGCATCACGGACGGTCCGTTCAGCGGTTTCAGTGGCACCGTAGAAGACATTCTCCAGGAGCGTAGCAAGCTCAAGGTAGTGGTTGTGATCTTCGGAAGAAAGACTCTTCTGGAACTCAGCTTTACACAAGTAACTAAAGAGTAGTATAAATCATGGCAAAAGAAGTTACCGGATTCATCAAGCTCCAGATCAAAGGCGGAGCAGCGAATCCTGCGCCCCCGGTAGGACCTGCACTTGGTTCCAAGGGCCTCAACATCATGGACTTCTGCAAGCAGTTCAACGCCCGTACCCAGGATCAGGCCGGTAAGGTCCTCCCTGTGGTCATCACCGTGTTCAACGACAAGTCCTTCTCGTTCGAGGTCAAGCAGCCCCCCGTGGCCGTATCCCTCAAGGAAGCCGCCAAGATCAGCAAGGCTTCCGGTGAGCCTAACCGTAAGAAAGTTGCAACTGTCACCTGGGACCAGGTGAAGCAGATTGCCCAGTCCAAGATGCCGGACCTCAATGCATTCACCCTGGCCAGCGCCATGAAGATGGTGGCCGGCACCGCCCGTTCCATGGGTATCAAGGTGGAAGGCGAATTTCCCGAGAACCTCTAATACGTAAGCACTATGAGCAAACTGACCAAAAACCAGAAAGACGTCCTTGCCAAGTATGACAAGACGCAGGTTTACTCCATCACCGATGCTTGCGCAATTCTGAAGGAGATTACCTATACCAAGTTCGACGCCTCCGTGGAAATCACCACCAACCTGGGCGTGGATCCCCGTAAGGCCAACCAGATGATCCGTGGCGTTGTCACCCTCCCCAACGGTACCGGTAAGGTTACCCGCGTGCTGGTGCTCTGCACCCCCGACAAGGAGAACGAGGCCAAGGAAGCCGGCGCCGACTATGTGGGTCTGGACGACTATATCCAGAAGATCAAAGACGGTTGGACCGACGTGGATGTTATCATCTGCACCCCTTCCGTGATGGCAAAGGTCGGCCAGATCGGCCGTATCCTGGGCCCCCGCGGCCTTATGCCTAACCCCAAGACCGGCACCGTGACCATGGAAATCGGCGCCGCCGTCAAGGATGTGAAGGGTGGTAAGATTGACTTCAAGGTGGACAAGACCGGCATTATCCATGCCGCTATCGGCAAGGCCTCCTTCTCTGCCCAGCAGATTGAAGAGAACGCCCGTGCTTTCGTCTCCGCCGTCCTGAAGCTCAAGCCCCAGACCCTGAAGGGTACTTATTTCAAGGGCTGCACCCTGTGCACCACCATGAGCCCCGCCGTGAAGGTGGACACCAAAGGCTTTACCGCTGAATAATCTGTAGGAGGAAAGAGATATGAAAAAAGAACTGAAAGCACAGGTTATCGAGGCCATCAAGGCCAACATGGCTCAGTACCCCAACTTCTACATCGTGAACATCGAGGGCCTCAACGCAGAACAGACTGCCACCCTCCGTCGCGATTGCTTCAACGAGGAGATCAAGCTCACCGTTGTCAAGAACACCCTTCTCCACAAGGTGATCAAGGACGCCCAGAACGAAGAGATGGAAGCCCTTGTCCCCGCCTTGGAAGGCAACACCGCCCTCATGTACTGTGAAGCTCCGGCCGTTCCCGCCAAGCTCATCAAGAAGTACAACAAGGCCGGTAATGAAAAGCCCGCTCTCAAGGCTGCCTATGTGCAGGAGTGCGCTTTCGTGGGTGCCGACAAACTGGAAGCCCTCATCAATATCAAGTCTCGCGAGGAACTCATCGGGCAGATCATCGGAATGCTCCAGAGCCCGCTGCAGAACGTCATCTCCGCCCTGCAGAACGCAGGCGGCCAGACCATCGCCGGAGTCCTCAAGACCATGGAAGAAAAGAAAAACTAATAATAACAATTTTAAATATTTACAATTATGGCAGACGTTAAAAAACTCGCAGAGGAACTTGTGAACCTCACCGTCAAAGATGTCCAGGAACTCGCTAAGATCCTGAAGGAAGAATATGGTATTGAGCCCGCTGCTGCAGCCGTTGCAGTTGCCGCTCCCGCCGCCGCCGCCGAGGCAGCCGGTCCCGCCGAGCAGACTGAATTCGATGTGATGCTCGTGAGCGCCGGTCAGGCTAAGCTCCAGGTCATCAAGGCCGTTAAGGAGAATGCCGGTCTGGGTCTGAAAGAGGCCAAGGAACTCGTTGACAAGGCTCCCGTGGCCGTCAAGGAGAAGGTTTCCAAGGCTGAGGCTGAGGCCCTGAAGGCTGCCCTCGAGGAAGCCGGTGCCGAGGTCGAACTCAAGTAAGTCCTTCCCGCTCCCTAGATGGGAGACCCCACACAGGTTTAGAGCCCTTAGTAGGCTCTAAACCTTTTTTCCGTCTTTATTTTTTTCCCCATAACGAAGGCAGAACATGTCTACTGAGACTAGCAAAAAAAGAATAAACTTTGCAACATCCAAAATTCTGGAATATCCTGACCTTCTGGAAGTTCAGCTGAAGTCCTTCCGGGATTTCTTCCAGCTGGAAACCACTCCGGACAGCCGTCGGAGCGAAGGTCTCTTCCAGGTGTTCCAGGAAATTTTTCCGATTGAAGACACGCGCAACAACTATGAGCTCACCTTCATCGATTATTTTATCGATCCGCCGCAGTATTCAATCGAAGAGTGTCTTGAGAGAGGACTTACATACAATGTTCCTCTGAAGGCAAAACTCCGCCTTTCATGCACGGACCCGGAGCACGAGGACTTTGACACCCGCGTGCAGGACGTTTACCTGGGCAACATCCCTTACATGACCCCGGCCGGAACGTTCATCATCAACGGCTCCGAGAGAATTATCGTTTCGCAGCTTCACCGCTCCCCGGGCGTGTTCTTCGACCAGAGCATGCACGCCAACGGCACCAAGCTCTACAGCGCCCGCATCATCCCCTTCAAGGGTTCCTGGATCGAGTTCGCGACGGACATCAACAACGTGATGTACGCGTACATCGACCGTAAGAAGAAGCTGCCTGTTACCACGCTCCTCAGAGCCATCGGCTACAGCTCCGACAAGGATATCCTGGACCGCTTCGGCCTGGCCGATGAGGTTGAGTCGGATCCCAAGGTGCTGCAGGAGAACGAGGGCCGCAAGCTGGCCGCCAATGTCCTGAAGACCTGGATCGAGGACTTCGAGGACGAGGACACCGGCGAGGTGATCCCCATCGAGCGTACCATCGCCATCGTGGAGCGCGGCGAAATCCTTAACGAGGATACCATCGCCCGTATCGCCGATACGGATGTAAAGACCATTCTGCTTCAGAAAGACGAGGCTGTCTCTGCAGAGAACTCCATCATCTACAACACCCTGCAGAAAGACCCTACCAATACGGAAATCGAGGCTGTGAACTATATCTACAAGCAGCTCCGCAATTCCGAACCGCCGGATGAGGCTACCGCCCGTGACGTCATCGACAAGCTTTTCTTCAGCGAGAAGCGCTACGACCTGGGCAGCGTGGGCCGCTATCGGCTTAACAAGAAACTGAACCTGGATACCGATCCGGGTGTCCGTGTACTTACCAACACGGATATCGTAGAGATTATCAAGTACCTGATCCAGCTCATCAATTCCCGCGCTACGGTGGACGATATCGACCACCTGAGCAACCGTCGTGTCCGCACCGTGGGCGAGCAGCTGGCCAATCAGTTCAGCGTGGGCCTGAGCCGCATGGCGCGTACCATCCGTGAGCGGATGAACGTGCGCGACAGCGAGCAGTTCAATCCCATCGACCTCATCAACGCCAAGACCCTGTCTTCCGTCATCAACTCCTTCTTCGGCACCAGCCAGCTGTCCCAGTTCATGGACCAGACCAACCCGCTGGCAGAGATTACGCACAAGCGCCGTCTCTCCGCCCTGGGCCCTGGCGGTCTGTCCCGCGACCGCGCCGGTTTCGAAGTCCGTGACGTGCACTACACCCACTACGGCCGCCTGTGCCCCATCGAGAGCCCGGAAGGCCCCAACATCGGCCTTATCAGCTCCCTGTGCGTGTATGCCCGCATCAACGGCCTGGGCTTCATCGAGACCCCGTACCGTGAGGTGAACGCCGGCAAGGTGGACCTTTCCGACACCGGTTGGAAGTACATGAGCGCCGAGGAAGAGGAAGCCCAGCATGTGGCCCTGGCCAACGTGAGCATGAGTGACGACGGACAGCTGCTGGATGAACGCATCCAGTGCCGACTGGAGGCCGATTTCCCGCTGGTGACCAAGGAAGAGGTGAACTACATGGACGTAGCCCCCAACCAGATGGCTTCCGTGGCTGCCTCCCTGATCCCGTTCCTGGAGCACGACGATGCCCACCGCGCCCTGATGGGTGCCAACATGATGCGTCAGGCCGTGCCGCTCCTGAGCCCGGAGAGCCCCATCGTGGGTACCGGTCTGGAAGAGCGCGTGTGCATTGACTCCCGCACCCAGATCATCGCCGAGCGCGAGGGCCTGGTCACCTATGTGGACGCCAACGAAATCCATGTGAAATACTCCCGTACGGAGGATGAGAAGTTCGTGAGCTTCCAGCCGGAAGAGACTGTGTACAAGCTTCCTATCTATCGCCGTACCAACCAGAGTACCACCATCATGCTCAAACCCCTGGTCCGCAAGGGCGACAAGGTGAAGGGCGGACAGGTGCTCACCGAGGGCTATGCCACCCAGAACGGGGAGCTGGCCCTGGGCCGCAACCTCATGGTGGCTTTCATGCCCTGGAAGGGTTATAACTATGAGGACGCCATCGTCCTCAGCGAGGAAATGGTGAAGTGGGATGTGCTCACTTCCATCCATGTGGACGAATACCTCACGGAGGTCCGCGAGACCAAGCGCGGCATGGAGGAACTCACCTCCGATATCCCCAACGTGAGCGAGGACGCCACCAAGGACCTGGACAAGGACGGTATCGTGCGCATCGGCGCCCACATCGAGCCCGGTGACATCATGATCGGCAAGATCACCCCCAAGGGCGAGAGCGATCCTTCCCCGGAAGAGAAGCTCCTCAAGGCCATCTTCGGTGACAAGGCCGGCGACGTGAAGGACGCCTCCCTGAAGGCCAATCCTTCCCTCAGCGGTACTGTGATCAAGACCGCCCTGTATGCCAAGGTTTCCAAGGAGACCGGCAAGCGCGGCGCCAAGAGCGACCAGAAAGCCCGCATCGAAATGAAGCAGGAAGAGTTCCAGAAGCAGGCCGAGAAACTGCGTGCCGGTTTCATCGAGAAGCTCTGGAGCCTGGTGAGCGGCAAGAAGAGCGCCGGCGTGAGCGACCTCTACGGCGTGGAAATCTTCCCTAAGGGCAAGGAGTTCAGCCTCCAGGCCCTCAAGGATGCCGATTACCAGAACATCTCCACCGCCAAGTGGGTGAACGACGCCAAGACTTCCCAGATGGTCCGCGACCTTATCGGCGGCTATTGCATCGCCCACAAGGAGGCCGAGACCCGCGCCAAGCGCGAACTGGACAAGATCAAGGTGGGCGACGAACTGCCCAACGGCGTCATGCAGATCGCCAAGGTGTACATTGCCAAGAAGCGCAAGATCACCGTGGGTGATAAGATGGCCGGCCGTCACGGTAACAAGGGTATCGTGGCCAAGATCGTCCGCCAGGAGGACATGCCGTTCCTTGAGGACGGTACTCCCGTGGATATCGTGCTGAACCCTCTGGGTGTGCCTTCCCGTATGAACCTGGGTCAGATTTACGAGACCGTGCTCGGTTGGGCCGGCCGCGAACTGGGCCTCAAGTTCTCCACGCCTATCTTCGACGGTGCTTCCATCGACGAGATTTGCGACTATACGGACAAGGCCGGCGTTCCCCGCTTCGGTAAGACCCGTCTGCGTGACGGTGGCACCGGTGACTGGTTCGACCAGCCTGCTACTGTCGGCGTCATCTACATGATCAAGCTCGGCCACATGGTCGACGATAAGATGCATGCCCGTTCCATCGGCCCTTACTCCCTCATTACCCAGCAGCCTCTGGGTGGTAAGGCTCAGTTCGGTGGCCAGCGTTTCGGTGAAATGGAAGTGTGGGCCCTCGAGGCTTATGGCGCTGCCAATGCCCTCCAGGAGATCCTCACCGTGAAGTCCGACGACGTGAACGGCCGTTCCAAGACGTACGAAGCCATTGTAAAGGGCGATCCGATGCCCACTCCGGGTATTCCCGAGTCCCTCAATGTGCTCCTGCACGAGCTCCGCGGCCTGGGCCTCAAGGTCACTTTGGATTAAGTCACTTAGCATTGAAAAGTAACGAATATGCCTGCTTTTAACAATAAGGAAAACAAGGTAAAGAGCAATTTCTCCCGCATTTCCATTTCGCTCGCTTCCCCGGAAGACATCACCGAGCGTTCGTGCGGCGAGGTCCTGAAGCCGGAAACGGTGAACTACAGGACTTACAAGCCCGAGCGTGAAGGCCTCTTCTGCGAGAAGATTTTCGGCCCTACCAAGGACTACGA
>JAEEQF010000057.1 GCA_016285175.1 Bacteroidales bacterium | reverse complement strand
CACGCCACGGAGGCCCTCCACGGCCAGCTGATTAAGGTGAGCGAATTCAAGGAAAAGCCAGACCTGGACACCGCCATCGGCTATCTGGAAGACGGCCACTATTTCTGGAACGCCGGCATCTTTGTGTGGAACGTGGACACCATCGTCACGGAACTGAGGGCCTACGCCCCGCAGATTGCCGATGTGATGGACCGGCTGGCACCGTCCTTCTTCACGGAAAAGGAGACTCCGGAACTCCGCCACCTCTTCCCCACCTGCGAAAAGATCTCCCTCGACTATGCCGTCATGGAAAAGAGCCCGCGCATCTATGTGATTGCCGAAGACCTGGCCTGGAGCGACCTGGGCAGCTGGGGCTCCATCAAGACGCACCTGGAGCCGGATGCCGAAGGGAACTGCGTAGTGGGCGGCGACGTGCGCCTGTTCGGCTGCCAGGACTGTTTCGTTCACACATCCGATGAAAAGCGCGTTGTTGTGGAAGGACTTGAAGGATATATTGTTGCGGAATCCAAGGACCGGCTCCTTATTTGCCGCCTGTCCCAGGAACAGCACATCAAGGAATTCAGCGCGTAAAAATTCTTAAATATTTTTGGGAATATCCAAAAAAGTTTATACCTTTGCAATCCCGTTTCGGAAAACGAGGTAATGGAAGACTCGTTAGCTCAGTAGGTAGAGCACAACACTTTTAATGTTGGGGTCTCGGGTTCGAGCCCCGAACGAGTCACAAAGAAGCGAGTCTTCTAGTTAGAGAGATACCAGCACTCTTAGCTCAGCTGGTAGAGCAGCTGACTCTTAATCAGCGGGTCTAGGGTTCGAGTCCCTAAGAGTGCACAAAGGCAGGTCGTTCGACCTGCCTTTTCTTTTTTTATAATATAAAGTTGCATATTTATTAAACTATATATATATTTGTCAAGCTAGAAAACGAATAATATGGATTCTGCAGCAAACATTAAACGCTTACGAAAGATTCGGGGAATGACACAAGAACAGGTGGGCATTCTGGCCGGGATGAGCAAATCACAGATCTCCCGCATGGAAAACAGAAAACTGGGAAGTCCCGCCACCTTCAACCGTGTGCTGGATGCCTTGGGATACAAGGCTGTAGTTCATTATGAAGATGTCAGAAATAACAACACCTTTGGAAAGAATTACATCCTTTCCATACTAAAAGTTTACTATTCATGCAACAAATCCGCGTTCGGCATCGAAAGGATCGGCCTGTTTGGGAGCTTTGCCAGGGACGAAGCCAGGGAGGACAGTGATATTGACATTGTCATAAGCCTTACCAAACCTAACCTTTTCCTGTATTCAACCATTGTTAATCAATTGGAAATCGTATTTGGAAGGCGGGTAGACCTCATTTCTTCCAAGTCCAGTTTCCCGGAATCGTTTAAAAAACGTCTTGACAAGGAGGTTATTTATGTATCCTAAGAAAGAACGCATTCTGTCTCTGCTCAATGCCGGCATAAAAGAAATGGATCTTTTAGTTGAAATGAGCAATGGCATCACTAAGCCGGATGACTTTGTCTCCAACATCTCCGGGCTCACGGTTTTCCGCGCTTGCGGAATGAGCCTGCAATACGTAACGGAAAGCTTTGTTAAAATACGCAACATATGCGGAAAAAACTTTTTCAAATCCTACAAGACCATCCCCTGGGATGCAGTCTTTGGGATGCGTAACTTCCTTTCACACGAGTATGGTGAGGTAGATACAGAAGGCATCTTCAATACGGTCAAGACAAACATCCCGGAATTGCTGCAAGTCTCAAATCTCATACGTCAGGATGTTTTGAGCGGGAAGTTGGACATCTATTTGACCGACAAAGCTTAAAATAAAAACCGCTCAATTCCGCCTAGCGCATGTAATTACCCGGTATGTATACATTGAGCCATGATTAGGCCGGAGCGGGGAAGGGAGCGGGAAACGACGTTCGTCGCCCCCTTCCCCACTCCGGCATCATTCAAACTTTTTGCACCTATACCCCAGACTATGACCGTCGCTGGTCCAATATGGATTGGGAGACCTGCGACGGGAATCGGCCTTACACGTAATATAGCGTCTCAGGTACCCTGACTCTTTTCGGACCTGCTGCGGTCATAGAAGAGACCTGCGACAGTGGTGATGGGGACCTGCTGCGTATATTTCTCACACCGGCCCCGTTGAACAAAACTAACAACCGGGTTTTTGCATTGATCCATCATATCCCGTATGTACAATCAAACCGTCTTCAATTGCGTTTTTTACGTACATATCTCCCGGAAAACCCGCAATAGAAAGGATTTGCAGGAGGTATGTACACAATATCGGCCCCTCACATCAATTTACATGTACATACCGGATTTGAGCAGTCGGAGCGGGGAAGGGGCCGGGGAACAATAGAGAGGAGCGTTAAGTGGCGGCCAAATGGAGGGCGGTCCTAAGGGCGAAGCCCGAGAGGATGCCTGTGATTAGCGAAAGCGGCGCAACGGAGGGATAGGTTTCAACTGCAAGCGCACGACGGGAATTCAAAGGGAGGGAAGAGACATTTCACAGGCAAGTCCTCCAGTTGGAAAACCGCCATAGCGACGAACGTCGTTCCCCGGCCCCTTCCCCGCTCCAACTGAGATTCAGCAGAATTCCGCTACTCCCCCTTCTTTGCCGAAGGAACTTCCTTGTCGGGATTCAGGATGCCGCGGAAGCTGATGCTTTCGCGGTTTTTACACCGCACATGGACATCGGCCCGGCCGTCTTCGCTTATAGAGATTGAATAGATGAGGAGATCCTCGTCGTTATTGGTGGCCAGTACAATGGTACGGCGGCCGTTCTGGTATCCGTTATCGGCATATTCGTCAATGTCGTCCTTGAAATTGAGGACCTTGCCGCCGCCGTAGGGGACGTTGTACACCACCCCGGTATAAGGGAGGTGCGAATAGATGACGCTTCCGTCTATGGTGATGGAGTACGGGCTGGTGAGCGCCCGGGCGGAGCCGCGAAGAGGGATCATATAGTTGATGTCAATGACATACGCCCGGCTGTCCAGCCGCTGCCGGACCTGCATGGCCTCTGCCTGCCGCTCCTCCGGGGTCTGCCCCAGCGTCCCGCATCCCACAGCCGCCAGAAGGGCCGATACTATGATTATGAACCGTTTCATATTGCAGTGTTGTTTTAGTGTTTCGGCTACAAAACGGGCAAAAAATGTGCCCGGAAGCGCGTTTACTCCGGCAAGTCGGCCTGTTTGAGGAAACCGGCCCTGAGGGTACGGGTGTTCCCGCTGTCAAACTGCACCTCGAAGCTGGAGAAGTCCTTGTTGGCCGACAGGATGACGCCTTCGCCGAAGACGGGGTGCGTCACCGTGTCTCCCACCCGGAAGGGGCTGTTGTATTCCGCCCTTTCGGTCTCAAAATAATCCTCCTGGTCCAGCACGTGGCTGAGGTTCCGGGTGCCCCGCCACAACTCCGGCGGGATTACGCCCTCGGTCACAACCAGTTCCCGCTTAATCTCCGCCAGGAAACGGGACGGGTATTTGTTGGTCTTGGTGGATATATTGAAGCCTTCGGACTCCGTGAGGAAGAGTGCGGATTCGGCCCTGGTAATGGCCACGTACATGAGCCGCCGCTCCTCTTCCTCGCCGTTTTTCTTGCCCTCGCGGATGGTGCGCATGTTGGGGAAGATGCCTTCGCTGAGGCCGGTAACGAATACGTACGGGAATTCCAGGCCCTTCGCCTGATGGATGGTCATGAGCTTGAGTGTGGGCGTGTCCCGTCGATGGTCGTCGTTGGTGTAGAGGGCCACGTCCTGCAGATAATCGGCCAGCGTGCTCTCCTCCGGCGTACGGATGCTCTCATAGAAGCGGATGGAGTTGAGCAGTTCGTCCAGGTTCTCCAGGCGGTCCTCGTCCTGGTCTTCCCGCACCATCTTCTTATAGCCGGAAGCGTCCAGGATGCGGTTAAGCAAGTCACTCACGCGGTTCTCCCGGGCAAATTGCCTGGCATCTTCAATGAGGCCGATGAAACCCGCCGCCTTGTCCGGAAAATGGATCTGCAGGGCGCTGTACAGGGAGATACCCTGCGCATCGGCCGTTGCCCTCACCTTGTCCAGGAAGGTCTTCCCCAGTTTCCGGGAGGGTACGTTGATGATGCGCTCAAAGGAAAGATTGTCGTCCTGGTTGCTCACCAGCCGGAGGTAACTGAGGGCGTCCTTGATTTCCTTGCGCTCAAAGAAACGCGTACCGCCCCAGATGGTGTACTCCAAATGTGCGTTCAGCAGTTCCTGCTCCAAGGCGCGGGACTGGTAGGTGCTCCGGTACAGGATAGCAATGTCGTTGATTCCGGCGCCGCCGCCCAGGAGTATCTTTATCTGGGAGACTATCCATTCCATCTCCTCCTTCTCGCTCTTCCCGTGGAAATGGATTACCGCACGGCCGTCCGGCTTCCGGGTGAAGAGGTCCTTGGGGATGCGGTTCTGGTTATTGGCTATCACGCAGTTGGCAATATCGAGGATACGCGGGGTGCTGCGGTAGTTTTCGTCCAGGACGATGGTCTTATCGGCCGCGAAGTTCACGAACAGGTCCGGACGGGCACCGCGCCATTCGTAGATGCACTGGTCCGGGTCCCCCACCACAAAGAGGTTCCGGTGCCGGGCCGCCAGGCGTTCCACCAGGTCCCAGTCGTCCAGGTTGCAGTCCTGCGCCTCGTCCACCATTATGTAGTTGAGCATGTTCTGCCAGTGCTCGCAGGCCTCCGGGAAATGGTCCAGGATGTACTTGGTCACATTCATCAGGTCGTCGAAGTCCAGTGCATAATGCTTCAGCTGGCGCGCCACATAAGCGGCCAGGCGGGAACTCCGCCGCATCTCGTCCGTTATCCTGCAGCCCGGCAGCATATACGCCGGGATGTATCCGTTAAGGGCCTTATCGGCCCCCACGGCTTCCAGGAACTGCTTTACGGTCTTTTCCGTGCGCTTGAGGCCCATCTCGTCCATGGCCTGCTTGGCAATGGCCTTGCTGTCCTCCTCATCCAGGATGCTGAAACCCTTGGGAAAGCCCAGGCGGTAGATTTCCTGGCGGAGGAACTTCACGCAAAAGCCGTGCAGGGTGCACACGAAGTCGTTGTAGTCCCCGCTCTGGACCATCTCCGAGATACGGCTGCGCATCTGGGCCGCCGCCTTGTTGGTGAAAGTGAGGCAGAGGATGTTGGCAGGGTCCACGCCCAGGACATTCACAATGTATGCATACCGGTGGGTAAGCGCCTTGGTCTTGCCCGTTCCGGCTCCGGCCACCACACGGATCCGCCCCTCCGTAGATTCTACGGCTTCCCGCTGCCTGTTGTTCAGTCCCTGGAATATGTCGTTCATGAAGAGTGGATACTACTTCCCTGCCAGCAGGTGCTGGAAGGTGGTAGCGAAGATGAGGTAGCCTACGTTGCCGGCGATGGTGCCCTCGTTCTGTCCCCACAGGAACGGCCAGTCGTCGTAATTCTCGAAGTGGTCCGGATGACGGAACAGCAGGCCGGGAGCCATGTTGCCGGGGATAAAGGAGAAATCGGCCCGGTTGTTTCCGTAGAAGACATCCTTGGGACGGGTTGCGCCCACGGTGGCCACCCAGGACTTGTTGTGGTAAGGGTGGGTACCGTACAGCCAGGCGGGAGCCAGGTATGCGTACTCGATGGGGATGATGTCCGGGAAATAACGGCATGCGTTGCAGACGGTGGTACCGAAACCGGTCACCTGACCGCCGCCGGCCCAGTTGCCAAGGCCGATGGGAATACCGTACGGATTATCCTTGGCAAGGCCTTCCACATACTCCTTATACTGCTCGATGTACGGACGGAGTTTCTCCTTGTAGGAATCGTCGAAATAAGGGATGGCGCCCAGGGCCACGTCGATGGCGAACATGGCGTTGCGCTCCAGGGTGGGCCACAGCAGCGACTCGAACTGGTCCAGATACTGCTTCTCGCCGGTAGAGACATACAGCTGCAGCGGGGCGGAAATGTTGCCGGTGCCTCCCCTGCCGCCGCGGCGTCCGTTATCCGGAGCCGAAGCCAGGAGGGCGGTGGCCTCTTTCTGCAGCCGCTTGGACTCCTTCAGTGCCCGGTTGGCCAGGTCGTCATCGTATCCCTTGAGCACACGGCTGGCGGCGGCGAAGACGGTAGCTGCCTGCAGGTCCCGGTTGGGATCCCGGCTGGTGAAGGCCCAAAGGTCATCGGGGGTGCCGCTGGATTTCCCGTCGGCCGACTTCTGGTACGGCTTGAGCCTGGGGTCGTAATGCAGGCCGTCCGTAATGGCGGCGGCGTCTCCCAGGTGATGGTAATTGTCCAGCACCGAGTTGGAAAGCGTCTGGGACATATGGCCGATCTGCTCTGCCTGGGCCACCAGGTTAAGCATTCCGTGCTTGATGTACTGGAGGATATCCGGCACGCCGTCCGGCCGGTGCAGGTCTACATAACGCTGCTCCTCGCTCACGAAAGTTTCGTCCCGCTGCGGATGGAACTGCTCCCACAGGGAGATGAGGTTCTGCACCACGGAGATGTTGGAACCCGTTTCAATGTCAAAGTCACCTGCGTCAAAGAAACCGCCCACGTTGAGGCCCGGAATGAGTTCCAGCGCCTTGTACTTGGTGTCCGTGGTGGGACCCTGCCAGTGCAGGTCGAAGTGGTCCGTGCTGGGCGGAGCCTGGAGATAACCCTCCTTGAACGGCTCGCCGTGCCAGATGCGGTATGCCTCGTTCACCATCATGTGGTTCATATGGATGGGGATCCACACATCGCTGGTGGCCACCGTAATCTTGTCGTACACGCTGGGGTCGATGATGAAATTGTTGGTCTCCCATTCCCCATAGCGGATAAAGTACACGCCGGATTCCTTCACGGAAGAGAAGTCGAAGCGGGCGTAGTTATACTTATAGTAAGGTCCCCACATCTCCACCTTGCCGGTGAAGACTTCCTTCACGCTGCCGTCCTCTTCCACCTTGCACAGGGAGGCCGATGATTTCATCTTGTCCTTCTTGTCCAGTTCGATGACGGCCACCTTGGGCTGATCCGGCACATAACCCACCTGGGACAGGCCGATATTGGGTTCGCGGATCCAGCCGGGCACCGCATTGGGCTCCACGGTCCAGGAGACCACCTTGCCGGTGGTGCCGGCGGGAAGGACGCTGCGGAGCACCATCCAGCCGTTCTGGGCCAGCATCCGGCCATCGTACAGCTGCAGGAGATTCTCCGAAGTGATCTTGATCATACGCTCCGGCGTATCCGGGGCCAGCAGCAGGGTGTGGCCTTCCTCCAGCGGGAGGGGTTCCACAAACATGCCGGTACCTCTGTCGTCATACGTCCTGTAGCCCTTGAACTGACGCACTTTCTCCTCGTTGGGACGCGTGCGCGTATCGCTCACCGCATAACGCGGGATACGGTTAGGACGACCGTCCATCAGATATGCCTTGCCCCAATACTGGGAAGGCAGGAACTCCAGGTTGAAACCGGCTTCTCCGGCCAGTTTTTCCGGGACGGGTTTGTCCAAATAAACATCGATGTCAAAGGCTGTTCCATGAGCCGTTACCACAATGCGGGAGTCGAAATCATAATCCTCATAGCGGAGGCCGATCTCCACACAGCCCTTCTCCTTGTCCACCGTACGGGAAGTCATCTTGGGAACCAGGTCCCACTGCTCCGGCGTTACGCTGAGACGGACGGCGCCGCCCTGGACGGTGCGAACGCCATGGTGCACGATTTCAATTCCGGAGTCCTTCTCGTCGTTAAAGCCTCCCGAGAAGGGATTGTTGTATACCAGGACATTTACGCCCTGACGCTCAAAATACTCCAAGTCGTTGAGCTTCAGATCCTCCTGGGCAGACTGGCAGCCCACCAGACACAGGGCCAGGGAAACGAATAAAAAAGGAAGGTGCTTCATGATTAGTTGGTTATTTTCATCGCAAGTTAAGGAATAATTACGATAAAAACAACCCAATCAGGCGTAAAATGTCCTATTGAAGCAAGGAATCCAGGGATGCCTTCCTCCCGCGGCACAGGGAATCCAGGGCCGGGAGGTTCTCCGGAAGTACAGGTTCGCTGGGCGGAGACTCCAGTTTGAGGGGGTTGATGGGAGAACCGTTCATCCATACGCGGAAGTCCAGGTGCGGCCCCGTAGCCGTGCCCGTCATGCCCACATAGCCGATAACCTGTCCCTGCGATACCCGCTGTCCGGCTTTCACGGCCATCTTGGACAGATGCAGGTAGGCGGTGGTATAGACGGAGTTATGCCGGATCTTGACCATGTTCCCGGCTCCGCCGCTCCCCCATCCGGCACTGAGCACCGTCCCATCGCCGATACTCATCACCGGCGTTCCGCTGGGGGCGGCATAGTCCACGCCCGTATGGGCCCGGACCGTCCCGTAAACGGGATGCTTCCGGTGAAGGGAATAGCCGGAGGAAATGCGGGTGAATTTGAGCGGCGCCTTCAGGAAGGCCTTCCGCATGCTCTCTCCCCGCTCGTTCCAATACGTATTCCCGCCGTCTCCCTGGTCGAAGAACACGGCTTTCAGGCAGGTGGTATCCCGGAGGAATTCGGCATATTCCACTTTCTCTATGCCGATGGATTCCCCCTCGCACAGCTTCTCCTGATAGAGGATGCGGAAGCGGTCCCCTTTCTGCAGGCCGAAGAAGTCCACCGTCCAGGCATAAACGTCGGAGATCTCCACGATGAGCTCCGTAGGGGCGCCGGCGGCCACCATATCGTTCCATAGGGAAGAACGGATGGTTACATCGGCCGCTTTTACCACCCTTTCCACGGGCTTGTCGTAGGTCCAGACGGCCAGGCTGTCCCGCACGCTGAACACCGTCTGGCGCTCCCGGTTGTTGTCGTAGACGACATAGCGGACAAGGGTGGAATCCTGATAATAGGCCTTCCAACTGTTGCCGGCACGGAGCCTTCGCACATCGAAAACCGTGTCACAGACCTGCGTAAGCGCATGGGCGTCCTGCTGGGACACTCCCAGGCGGGTTAGCCATCCGATGAAATTGTCCCCGCTGGAAATCCTGCCGGCAACCACACGGAAAGAGTCCGTGCAGAAACCCAGCGGATACACCGTATCTTGCTGGGGTTCCGGCTCTGCATCGGCCATTTTTCCCCGGTTCTGAGAACAGGAGAGAATACCCGCTGCAAGCAATATGATACCCAGGAGACGTTTCATGCTTTCAAAAACCAACCATTAAAATGCGTGCAAAGATACGAAACATTCTTGGGGATTTGCTTTCTTCACACAAATTTCAGCACGTTATTTCCTTAAGGTTTCCTGACCCGGTTGGGACAGGTTCTCCGGCAGGACCATTGACAGCTCCATATAACCCGCATACTCACCGTTATCATACCAAGGTGTCTGGAAGATCAGCTTCTTGACGCCTTACCTTATTCGCTTGCCGAAAATTTCACAAACAAGGAACTTTTCTCCGTTGTCTTTCATCCTGATATTCTCCCATCTGAAACTGTCCGCGGTTATGTCTGAGAAAATCCAATAGGCATTCTCTTCAGAGAGCACCTTCCCCACCAATTTGTTATCCAGTTTGGTGAAGCACAGCCTTTTCATGGCATGGTCGCAGGTATAAGTTACATCGTAACACTGCTTGGCTTTGTTGAACATCCGGAATGATGAGCCATATTCACCGTCTGGCTGCGGCTCGGTTTCTTTCGTGGCCCGTGACGGGAAGATAAAAATGTCCTGTATGCCAGTGCCTTCCAGAATCCTGCGAAAAAGCCATTCTCCCCTGACATGGCGCTTATGGCCCACTTCAGGCTCATCGTAATAGTCGCAGTCCCAATCGCCGATAAGTGGGGCAAACCAGTCGTATTCATCCGGTATCCTGTCGGTCTTGCCGCTCAATAATGCTTCAATAAAACTATCCATATTCTTGATTCCTAATTAACGAATACAAATATAAGCATTCGCGCCGATATACCGATGAGCGGGACCGGTCACTT
This sequence comes from Bacteroidales bacterium, assembly GCA_016285175.1. GTDB lineage: Bacteria > Bacteroidota > Bacteroidia > Bacteroidales > UBA932 > Cryptobacteroides. Next base: position 3,104 of record JAEEQF010000057.1, on the reverse strand, counting down.
TCCTTTTGTGACCAATGCTGGGCGCGGGAGATTTCGAAGCTACAGGACTTAGTGATGGAGATGTCCCAAAAATAAGGACATCTCCGTCAAAATCGGCCTAAAATGCAGGAGATGTCCTGAAAAAAGGGACATCTCCATCACTTCGGCCAATCTGAATGTATCGTTCTGTTTCCTTAGTGCACCTATCGTCCCGGAAAGTGGGACGATAGGTGCACTTACCATCTCTTTCGTCAGAGGCCATGAAGATAGGAAGTTGCCGTGTTGAAAAGTTTGTGGAAAACTTTCCACGGGGTGGCGGGGGATTCATCGTATAAGCCCGTAACTTTGTATCCAGAAATGGCGGATTGCCCCTGCGGCAGTCCGTGCATTTTCACCCCTTGCTCGTATTTTTAAATTGTAAGTGATTAATAATCAATACTATGGAAGTTCGTAAAACCAATGGTTCCTACGAGGATTTCGATAAAGAGAAACTGATGAACGGCATCCGCCAGGCCTATGTGTCCACAGGTCAGCCGGTTCCGGAAGACGTGGTGGTTTCGGTGGTGGACAACCTGTTCATCTATGACAGGATGTCCAGCCAGGAGATCCGCCGCCAGGTGGTGGAATCCCTCATGTCCATCAACAAGAAGGCCGCCCTGGAATATATCGAAACCTTCGACCGCGGTATGGATCTCCGCAAGAAGCGGGACTTTATCAAGGACTATATCAATGCCTCCAACGCCGCCACCGGTTCCAAGTTCGACTCCAACGCCAATATTACGCACAAGAACATAGTAACGCTGGGAAACGAGCTTTATAAGGAGAACAACATCAAGCAGAACCGCTATATCATGCAGGACAAGATCAAAGCCCTGTATGGCAAGAACCTGGCCCAGCAGTATATCGCGGACCTGGAGTCCCACGTCCTGTACAAGCACGACGAAAGCGGTACCCCCGGCTATCCGTACTGCGTTGCCATCACCATGTATCCTTTCCTGGTGAGCGGCCTCAGGGAACTGGGCGGCGTATCCATCGCCCCCACGGACCTCAAGAGTTTCTGCGGGGAATTCATCAACCTGGTGTACTCCATCTCCTCCCAGTTCATGGGCGCCGTGGCCACGCCGGAATTCCTCATGTACCTGGACTATTTCATCCGCAAGGACTATGGCAACGATTACCTCGGCCGCCTGGACGAGGTGGTGGAGAAGAACGCCAAGGCCCGTACCCTCAGGAAGGTGATTGACAACTGTTTCCAGCAGGTGGTCCATTCCATGAACATGCCTGCCGGCAACCGCGGTTACCAGACGGTGTTCTGGAATATCGGCTATTTTGACAAGCCGTACTTCGAGGGCGTCTTCGGGGATTTCCGCTTCCCGGACGGATCGGCCCCCGTCTGGGAGACGCTTTCCTGGCTGCAGAAGCATTTCATGGAATGGTTTAACGAGGAGCGGAACCACTATATCCTCACCTTCCCGGTGGAGACCATGGCCCTGCTCACCGACGGCGGAGACGACTTTGCCGACAAGGAGTATGCCGACTTCACCGCCGAGATGTGGGCCAAGGGGCACAGTTTTTTCTGCTACATCTCCAACAGCCCGGACAGCCTTTCCAGCTGCTGCCGCCTGCGCAATTCCCTCAAGGACCTGGACGACGAGGAGCACAACCACACCACCCACCAGTACTCCATGGGTACGGCCTCCGTGGCCACCGGCTCCAAGAGCGTGATGACCATCAACCTCAACCGCCTCATCCAGGATGCCGCCCGCAAGTATTTCAAGCAGGAGAAGGGCGAGGCCATCGCCCCGGACCGGGCCCTTAAGCAGAACTCCTACGATAAGGAGGTCCTGTATAAGTACATTACGGAAGCCGTTACGGAGCAGACCGTGCGCGTGCACAAGTACCAGACCGCCTTCAACGAGATTATCAAGGACTTCCTCAAGGCCGATATGCTGGATGTGTACAGGGCCGGTTTCATCGATATGCGCAAGCAGTACCTCACCGTGGGCGTGAACGGCCTCACGGACGCCGCGGAGTTCCTGGGTCTCAAGATTTCCCCCAATGCCGCCTACAAGGAGTTTGTGAATATGCTGCTGGAGACCATCAACGTGGCCAACAGGAAAGACCGCACCAAGGATTGCATGTTCAACACGGAGTTCGTGCCCGGCGAGAACCTTTCCGGCAAAAACTACAAGTGGGACAAGAAGGACGGCTATTTTGTGAGCTCCAGGCACAACATGTACAGCTCTTATTTCTACAATCCGGAAGACGAGAGCCTGTCCATGATAGACAAGTTCAAGCTGCACGGGGAGGATTTCGTGAAGTACCTGGACGGCGGCAGCGCCCTGCACATGAACATTGCGGAGCACCTGTCCAAGGACCAGTACCGCCAGCTCCTCAACACGGCCGCCCACTACGGCACCAACTACTTCACCTTCAACTGCCGCAACACCGTGTGCAACGACTGCGGTTACATCTCCAAGGATACGCTCAGCGTATGCCCCAAGTGCGGCAGCCAGAATCTGGACTATCTTACCCGCGTCATAGGCTATCTCAAGCGCATCTCTTCCTTCAGCGAAATGCGACAGGAAGAGGCGCAAAAGCGCTTCTACATTGATTAAGTACGTACCGGAAATGACATCCGTGGTCCTGGAGGAGATCCCGGACCGGGTTTCCCTGGCGGTGGACATATCCCATTGCCGGGGAAACTGCGAAGGGTGCCATTCCCCGTTCCTGAGAAAGGATATCGGCGAGGAGCTTACGGCCGATATCATCGATGCGCTGGTGGCGGACAATTTCGGGGTGAACTGCTTCCTCTTCCTGGGCGAGGGAAGGGACCCGGATGCGCTGCTGGCACTGGCCCGCCATGTCCGGTCCATCGGCCTGGAGGTGGCCCTTTACAGTGGCCGGGAGGCGGTGGAGGCTCCCTTCTGGGAATGTTTCGACTACATCAAGCTGGGCCCCTACAAGCCTGCCTTCGGCCCCCTGGACAATCCCCATACCAACCAGCGCCTCTACCATGTGATGGAGGGGCGGGCGGAGGATATCACCGCCCGTTTCTGGCGCAAAAAAGTCTAAGGCGCTGTCCGGCCAGGCTATTTAAGTGCGGCCAGGGCCGGGAAGAGATG
>JAEEQF010000056.1 GCA_016285175.1 Bacteroidales bacterium | reverse complement strand
GGTGTCAGAAGCATTAAAAGTTATCTCACGAAAGAAGGATGGCGCCAGTTTGCCCTCAACGGCAGGGACGTCCTTATCAAAGGGGCCGGCTGGACAGATGACATTTTCCTCCGCGACACCCCGGAAACCATAGAGCGTCAGGTGTCTTACGTAAAAGACATGAACCTGAACACCATCCGTTTCGAAAATATCTGGGGCAAGGACGATACCGTGTATGACCTCTGCGACCGCATGGGCATCCTGGCTCTGGTGGGCTGGAGCTGCCAGTGGGAATGGGAAGACTATTGCGGCCTGCCGGAGGTGGACGGCTACGGCTGCATCAACGGAAAAGAGGTGGAAGACCTGGCAGTGAGATACTTCCGTGACCAGGTGGTGCGCCTCCACAACCATCCGCCCGTCATCGGCTGGATGACGGGCAGCGACCGCATTCCCAACCCCGGCCTGGAAGAGCGCTACATGCAAATCTACCGGCAGGAGGACTATAGGCCCTATAGCTGCTCCGCCAAGCACCTGGAGAGCAGTGTCTCCGGCTTGTCCGGCACCAAGATGGAAGGGCCGTACGAGTACGTGGGGCCGGACTACTGGTACCTGGACAAGGACCACGGCGGCGCTTTCGGCTTCAATACGGAAACCGGCATCGGCGCCAACCTGCCGCAGCTGGAGTCCCTCCGGAGGATGATTCCGGCCGATGAACTTTGGCCCCTCTCCGGCAGCTGGGACTACCACTGCACCGCCTCCTCATCGGCCATGAATTCCACGCAGATGCTGCAGACGGTGATTAACGGGCAGTATGGCGGTTTCAGCGGCCTGGAAGACTTTGTCCGGAAGGCACATGCCGTGGATTACGACGGCACCCGCGCCATGTTCGAGGCCTTCCGCGTACGGATGCCGCTCTCCACGGGGATTGTCCAGTGGATGCTCAATTCCGCCTGGCCGTCGTTGTACTGGCAGCTGTACGACTTCTACGGCGTGCCCACGGCCGGCTATTACGCCGCCAAAAAGGCCTGCCAGCCGCTGCAGCTCATTTATAATTATGCCGATGAAAAGGTTTATGCCGTCAGTGAAAGCCTGGAGCCAAAGACCGTGAGGGCAAGCATGCAGGTATTTGACAGTCAGTCGCTTCCGATAGGAGAGGAAAGCCGGGACATCACGCTGGAATATCGGCAAAGCCTGCCGGTATTTGACCTTTCCCCGTACGGGGGAAAGCCCCATTTTGTCGCCCTCACCCTCACGGATGCGGAAGGGACCCCCGTGGCCGACAATTTCTACAGCATCCCCGCTGCGGGGAACCAATACAATTGGAGCCGCGCCAACTGGTATCTCACGCCCATCACCCGCTATGCCGATATGGGCTTTGTCTTTAAGCAGGGGCGGCCGGACATCCGGATGGACGTTGAGCAGGAGGGAGAAAACTACACGGTAACGCTCACCAACCAGTCCCCTGTTGTTGCACCCCTTGTCATAGTGAAGGCGGTGGATGAGGAAAACCATCTGGTGGTCCCCGCCCGCTGGAGTGACAATTTCATTACCCTGCTGCCCCGCCAGAGCCGGAAAATCAGTTGCTCGGCCCCCCTCTCCGGAGCCCGTTTCCTTATTGATTTTTAATCAATATTGGTTATCTTTGCGGTATGCTTAAGACGGTAACGACAGAAAAGCGTCTATCGCTCCGGCTGGGTTTGCTGGTGGTCCTGGTGGCGGTGGCCACACTGGCGGCAACATCCTTCGTCCAGTTATACTTCTCGCGGGAAGCTACCAGGCGGGAAGCCTTCCTGCGCGCGCAGGGAGAGCTGGACGGCGCCTGCAGCGATATCATGGGCATAGTGAACCAGGCCGAAGCCGCCGTCCGCAACAATCTCTGGATTGCACAGTGGTGCCTGGACAGAACAGACAGTCTTTACCGCGTGCCGCAGCGGGTTGTCCTGGACAATCCCGTAGTGGTGGGTTCCGCCATTGCGCTCGTTCCCAATTACAAGAAGAGTATGCCGCTCCACGCGCCCTATGCGGTGCGGGATCTGGTAAACGGCAATATCCGCATCCTGTCCCTGGCCACGGAAGAGTACGACTATCCTTCCCAGGAATGGTTCGAGATGGCGTCCGAAGACCCCGACGGGTACTGGTCGGAACCCTATTTTGATATCGGCGGCGGAGAACAGTATATGACCACGTTTTCGCTGCCCGTGAAGGACCGCGACGGCAAGAATGCAGCCGTCCTCACGGCCGATATCTCCCTGGACTGGCTTTCCGCCGTGGTGGGAAGCATCAAGCTGTATCCGCACGCCATGAGTACCATCATGAGCCGCGAGGGAAACACCCTGGTGATGGCCGGAGACCCTCCCTCCGATACCGAAAAGTGCCAGACATATACCGTCCCGGTGGAGCGTACGGGCTGGATGCTAACCCTTGTGGTGCCGGAAAAGGACCTGTACGAGAGCATCAGCCGCACGGAATTCATCGTACGCCTGCTCCAATTGCTGGGCTTCGTGATGCTGGCCGTTATCCTGCAGTTCGTCTTCAAAAACCTTAGCCGGCTGCAGAAACTCAGGGAACAGAAGGAGCGGATGCAGAGCGAACTCCGCATCGGCCGGGATATCCAGATGTCCATGGTCCCCAAGACCATCCCTCCTTTTTCGAACGCCAAGGCGCTGGATTTCGCCGCCTCCATAGTCCCGGCCAAGGATGTGGGCGGAGATTTGTACGACTACTATGTCCGGGACGGGAAGCTCTATTTCTGTATCGGCGACGTTTCCGGCAAGGGCGTCCCTGCAGCCCTGGTGATGACCGTTACCAGAACCCTGTTCCGTGCCACCTCTACCCACGAATCCAGTCCGGCGCGGCTGGTGTACCTGATGAACAATTATCTGTCCGAATCCAACGAGAACGAGATGTTCGTCACCTTCTTCATGGGTGTACTGGACCTCTCTTCCGGCCGGATGAGGTATTGCAACGCAGGCCATAATCCGCCGCTCGTCCTTGCCGATACCGTAAGCGAGCTTCCTGTAGAGCCCAATCTGTCACTGGGCGTGATAGCAGATTTCCCTTACCAGGAGCAGGAAGTCTTCCTCCGTTACAACGACGCACTATTCCTCTATACCGATGGCCTGTCGGAGGCCGAAAATGCCCAGTCCGGGCAGTTCGGCCTGCAGCGGATAGAAGAGGTCCTGCATACCCACCGGGACTCTCAGAAGCAGCTCGCAGCTATGCAGGCGGCCGTGGATGCCTTTGTGGGGGACGCACCTCAAAGCGATGATCTAACTATGCTATTAATCCATTATCTTGGCCAGGACCCTGCCGCGCAGCAGGTGCGGCACCTTGTTCTGCATAACGACATCCAGCAGATCCACCAGCTGGAAACCTTCATGGAGGCCATAGCCGAGGACATGAACCTGGATCCGGCTTTGGCATTAAACTTGAATTTGGCGCTGGAGGAAGCGGTTACCAACGTCATCTCCTATGCGTATCCCAAGGGAACCGACGGCCTGGTGGAAATAGATGCCGTCCTGCAGGGAAAGTCCCTGGAATTCATCATAGCGGACAGCGGTACCCCCTTCGACCCCACAGCCCGTCCGGACGCAGATATAACCCTGTCCGTGGAAGAGCGTCCCATCGGCGGTCTGGGCATCTATCTGGTGCGCCAGATCATGGATGAGATACACTACTCCCGGGTGGACGGAAAGAACAGATTATCACTTATTAAGAAACTATGAATATTTTAATTGAAAAAGAAAACGGAATGGTGACAGCCCGGCTGGAAGGCAGGCTGGATACTCCGGCCTCCCTGGAGGTGGCCCCTCAGATGGAATCCCTTCAGGCCGATGCCGACAAAACCATCGTGCTGGACTGTGAAAAACTGGAATACATCTCCAGTTCCGGTCTCCGCCTCTTCCTTTCCCTGCGCAAGGCAGCGGTAAACAAAGGCGGTAACGTGATTGTCAGGGGGATTTCCAACGAAATCCGCCAGGTCTTCATCATGACCGGTTTCCTTAATTTGTTCCAGATTGAGGATTAATGCTCTCCATTAACCTGTTGTCGGACAACCTGCTGCTGCTGGCCTCCATCCTGGTGTTCTTTGCCATAATGACCACCAAGATCGGGGCGCGCTTCGGCGTTCCGTCCCTGCTGCTGTTCCTTATCCTGGGAATGGTGGCCGGGGAAGACGGCCTGGGTGTAAGATTTCAGGATTATGAACTGGCCGAATCCCTGGGCCACTTTGCCATGACCATCATCCTGTTCTCCGGTGGTCTGCAAACTTCCATGGGGGAAACCCGGCCGGTTCTCAAGCAGGGTATTATCCTGTCCTCGCTGGGTGTCTTGCTCACATCCCTGCTCACAGGCTGGTTCATCTACCTGGTGGCCGGAGAAGCCGTGGGCGCACTGGGCAGCTCCATCCTGGGCTGTTTCCTGGTGGCCGTCATCATGGCTTCTACGGATTCGGCCTCGGTTTTCGGCCTGTTGCACGGGAAACGCCTGCACCTCAGGCACGACCTGGCTCCCCTGCTGGAGCTGGAGTCCGGCAGCAACGACCCTATGGCCTATGCCCTCACCATCATCATCACGGGTGTGTTCCTCTCCAAAGGGGAAGCGGATGCTTCTTTGGGTCTGCTCTCCCTCCGGGGCAGCCTGGTGTTCCTGGTGCAGACGGCCATCGGCCTGCTGGTGGGCCTGCTGGTGGGAAAACTCACCGTCTGGATTATCAAGAAGGTGAATCTGCCCGGGTCGTCGCTGTATTCCATCCTGGTGCTCAGTTCGGCCTTCTTTGCCAGCGGCCTGGCATCCATCGTGTTCGGGAACGGCCTGCTGGCCCTGTACGTGGCCGCCATCATCATCGGCAACCAGGCCCCCATTCCGGGCAAGAAAGACGTCCTTAAGTTCTTTGACGGCATGACGTGGCTTATGCAGCTGCTCATGTTCCTGGTGCTGGGTCTGCTGGCCCGGCCTTCCCAGATGCCACCCATGATTGTCCCGGCCCTGCTGGTGGGCCTGTTCCTCATTTTCGTGGCCCGTCCGGTGAGCGTCCTCGTGAGCCTGCTTCCTTTCCGCAAGATGCCTTTCAAGGCCAAACTTTTCACTTCCTGGGTGGGTTTGAAAGGCGCCGGCCCCATCCTGTTCGCCCTGTATCCGGTGGTGAAGGAGGTGGATGGCGCTTCCGGCATCTTCAATATGGTGTTCCTTATCTCGCTGCTGTCGCTGCTCGTCCAGGGAATGACGCTGGCCCCGGTTGCCAAGTGGCTGGGACTCAGTTATGAGGAAGATCCGCCGGTGGAATCCTTCGGCCTGGAACTGCCGGAAGAGATGGGTATGCTCCGGGACCATACGGTAACGGAAGAGGACCTGGCGGGCGGCAGGACCGTCCGGGACATGTCTTTCCCGCATGGCATCCGCCTGCTGATGGTAAAACGGGAAGAGAAATTCCTGGTGCCCCACGGCAGCATGGAGTTATTCCCGGGAGACCACCTGATGATTATCATAGGCGATACAGACGACTAAATTATCCCCTTTATGGCAAACATGCCCCTTAACACAGAACTGCTGGACCGCGCCATAATCTTTGCGGTGCAGGCCCATGCCGGTACGGAGCGCCGCGGCAAAGGCTTCCCCTACATCGTACATCCCATGGAGGCCATGGCCATAGTGTCCACCATGACGGCCGATCAGGAACTGCTCTCCGCCGCCGCCCTGCACGATACGGTTGAGGATACGGACGTTACAGTGGAGGAGCTCCGGGCGCAGTTCGGCGACAGAATAGCCGCCCTGGTGGCCCAGGAGAGCGATGAGATGCCGGAAGGCGTGAGCGAGGAGGAAAGCTGGCGCGCCCGCAAGCAGGCCGGCATAGACCGCCTGGCCTCCGCCTCCCGCGAGTTGAAGATGATAACCCTGGGAGACAAACTTTCCAACATGCGCGCCATCGCCAGGGACTATGCCGAAAAGGGGGATGAACTCTGGAACCTCTTCCATTCCAAGGACCCCAAGGAACACGCCTGGCGCTACCGCAGCCTGGCCGCCGCCCTTTCCGAACTGCAGGACACCGCCGCCTATCAGGAATTCGTGGCGCTCATCGACCAGGTGTTCGGCAAGTAATTAAGAAGGAAAGATGGCTTCACCTCTTGCTAATTGACAAAAAAGTGGTATCTTTGCAGTCCCGTCTGTTTTTGACGGGTGTTTCAGGAACATCATTCCCGGAGGGGTGGGTGAGTGGCTGAAACCAGCAGTTTGCTAAACTGCCGTACGGGTTATTCTGTACCACGAGTTCGAATCTCGTCCCCTCCGCAAAGTATTACAGCTCAGCGCTTTAGCGCTGGGCTGTTTTAGTTTGGCAATGGGCCAAGCTTGCTTGAGCCTGTTGCCAGGCTAAAATGGCCCAAACGGCCGGAGGCCGTGAGCTGTAATCTCTGCTAGGACCCCCCGGGAGGGCATCGAGATAGCGCAAGCGCAGCGCAGCGGAATCTCGTCCTCGACGCTCCAAGTTAGAAGAGATAGACAATAAATGGAATCGAGATACTTTGCTATAATGATGAAAATACGTATTGTTAGCTACGTTCATCCTAACCGAAAGGGCCTTAAAGAAGAATTATGATGAGCTCGGAAGACGTATTGACGCTTCTTAACTTTCCGATGCAAGATTTTGAGAGGTGAAGGATTTATGGAGAAAGTATTTGTCCATGAAACGTAGTCTGCTTGCTGCCGTAATTCTTCTATTGTCTGTCTGCGCTTGCCAGAAACAGGGAGGGTGCTACTTCTCTCCTGTCAAATATCTCTATGCCGGGGGGCAGGGGGACAATCAATTCCAGATGTGGATTTGGATCTACGAAAACGAAGCGGAACCCGCCCTGGTACGCTCCGGAATGTGCCGATACATTGACAACCAGCATGTGGATACCGACGAGGAGCGCCTTGCCTGTCATTTCACAGAAAGCGGTTTCACCCTGGCCGATCCCGGTACCGGAAAAGTCCTGTATACTGCAACGTACGTAGAAAGGGAAGGCTGGCCGAAAGGCCATATTGTCCGTATCTCCTGGAACCACTCACCCGGCATCACCTGGGATACCTACGCAGAAGAAAAGGGGTGGCTACAGGAAATGAATCTCCAGGTGCAAATCTGCGAAGGAGACGATATTGTCTATTGACCGGCTTTTCGTCCTCCGCAAAAAACCTTCCACAGTTGCGCGGAGGGCTTTTTTATTCTGTAACGGGACGGATTAACAGGCCTCGGTCTCGGTCACTGCTGTCTGTGAAAATAAAGCCGGAATAGAAGTACATGCGCCAGGCTTCGCCCGGGTATACTGTATATAGGGAAGAAGACCAGTAGCTCCCGCGCTCCGCCTCGTTTAGATTGGAGCCGTATCGGTAACCTACGGCGGGAAGGAAGATACTGTTCCCGTTGGAGGCTGTTACCAATTGGCCCTTTACGCCATTCTGTATTCTCCAGCTTGAAGAGCATTGGGTGCGGAGAGCCTCCCATTCCTCTTCTGTGGGCATTCTCCATTTGCCGCCCAATGTTGCCCTGGCTGCATCATCCGACAAATCCAAGACGGTCCTGTGATCAATAGGACCATAAGTGGTGGTTGTATTATACTTTGTGAACTCTTCACCATTCCCAAACTTGTACGTTGCCCACGAATAACTGCTTTTGGGCTCTGTCTCTCCCCAGGCATAGTAATCACCAGCATCCTCCGGATTGGCACAGAGACCATCGGCAGAAAGGTTAGACTTGGCCCAATACAAGGTATAGGCGGTACCGTCCTCCCGGATCACTACTACGCCAAGGTCCACGGCGCCTTCCGGGCATTGGGAATCTTTGGTGGTGAAAGACTTTACGGCACCAAAATTAATGTCCACTCCATATTGGTCGTATGACTTGTAATAATAGGTAGTACTGGAGTCCAGGCCGATAACCGTAAAGCCAAACATATTGTTCTTATCCACCCATTTTGCCCTTATCTTTTGTCCGTTTTCAAATGATGGATCCTTATCATACATAATACCCACCATCGTATTCCCCACCTTTTGCGGAGAAATGTTAAGGTAGCCCGTGAGTGTGGCAGAATGTTCTGTTATATCCAAGGCCTCGCCGGTAGTAGTAAGGCCCTCCGGATCTTTCTGCTCTGGAGTACAGGCTGCGCCGGAAAACAACAGCGCAAAAGCCAACAATATGGACAGGTAATTCTTCAATAATTATTGATGAATCTTGTTCTGGAAGCGGGCTTTGTTCATCCGTTTGGCCAGTTCGTAACCCAGGCTTTCCATGCCGTCGCCCATTAGATTGATAAACGAGCCATATCGCCCTCCGGCGCCTTTGAGGGTAAGGATCACCGCATTCTGACCTTCGGGGGTTTCTATGGTTACATCGGCCACGGCGTCACCCTGTTTGGACACTTGTCGGAGGATCAGGGTAACCAGATAGTCCCGCCCTTCCGTGACGGAAGAGAAGTAGACATTCTGGAAACTGCGGTTGAAGCGGTTGTTGGCCCCTTCCACGCAGCGTTCCACCAGGGCGGGGAGGGAGGACTCCAGTTCGGGGACCACTTTAAGCCAGCTGTCATAAGAGAGTCCGTTATAACTGGCATTATCGGCAATAATCTTTACTCCCAGGACCGTGTTTTCCGGGATTCGGATGCCGTTCCATTCGGCCACCGTCCTCACGGAACCATACCGGCCAAAGTATATCTTACCGTTTTGGGCAAAAGCGGTAAGGCCGATAAAAAGGGCTGCGAGTATGGACAGGCAGGTTCTCATGTTCTATTCGTACTGCAGTTTAACCACTTTGATATATTCGCCCACCAGGCCGTAGGCGCCGTCCTGGGAATCGGCAATGAGAAACAGCGTCTGCGTGCCGTCCGGAAGCACCGGGCCCAGGCACATGCCTTCAAAGTTGGCCAGGTTCAGGGCGCCGGTCCGGAAGCTGAGCAGCAGCTTCTTTTCCAGCACGGGCGCCTGGCAGCGGGCCGGGTCCACCTCATAGATGGACGTTGCCGTGAAGGAATCCGTCAAAAGCGTTCCCAGGCCGCCCTGTGGAACATAGACTTCGCGTTCCAGGACCAGCAGCCGGCCGTCGTCCAGCGCAGTAATAGCCGGAATACCAAATACATAGGCCCGGGCCGATGCTATCAGGGATTGTTCCACGGCCGGGAGCTCCGCGGCATAGAGGAACTGCTGGGCGGATTCCAGGGTTTCGGCCGAAAAGCTCTGGAAGCGGTACAGGGAATCGGCAATCAGGGGCACTTCCGTGGTGGTCCAGAAGAGACCGGTGGCCTCGTTATAGGCCAGCGTCTCGAAGCCGCGGTTGGGGGTGATGTTGGATACGCCGAACTCCTCCGGAACGGCCAGGCCGGCCCCGGTGGGCTTGCCGGAAAGATTATACTCCCGGATGGTCTGGGTGGCCTCGGAAGCCACAAACAGCGTGTGGCGCCCGGAGGCATAGACTATATCCTCGTTGTCCAGCCCCTTCTCTCCGGAATCGTTGGTCTTGAGCCCGGAAGCCAACACCATCCCCAGATAGCCAAGGGAGTCTACCTGCACCACAAAGGACTGGATGCCGCCGCCGCGGGCTTTGTCGTCCACTACAACAAACTGCTTGTCCCGGACGAAGGAGATCCCGGAATACTGACCCGCAGGAACGTCCAGCCGCGTTTGCGGCATTTCCGTAAGCCGGATGGGCCGGGGCAGATCCTGCCCCTGCGCACAGGCGCTCGTGGAAAAGAGCGCCATCAGCAGCCACATCCACCTGGTCATTTCTTACGAAGCAACAGTAAACCCAGGGCTGTAAAGCCCGCATTCAAAAGCAGCAGCTCATAACTGAAATGATACCCGCCGAACCAGGCCTGGGAATTGAGGTCCAGCACCAGGCACAGCGCCGGCGCCAGGACGCACACAAGCGGAACCCAGCGGTCCCGGACAGCCTTTTTGCTTAAAATGCCAAAGCAGAACAGGCCCAGGAGCGGGCCGTAGGTATAGCTGGCCAGGCGGTACACCGCGTCAATGGTGGAGGTGGAATTGAGCACGCTGAAAAGCACTATGCAAAGCGCCATCAGCACGGCCATCCCAATGTGCACCCACTTGCGCAGCCTGTCCGGATCGGCCCGTTTGAGCCCGCCCAGGATGTCCACGGTGAAGGACGTTGTAAGCGCGGTAAGGGCCGATCCCCCCGCCGGAAAACCGGCGGCGATGAGTCCGATGATAAAGAGCACCCCCACGATGGGCGGCAGGAAGGAAGAGCAGGCCACCTCCGGGAAGAGGGCGTCCCCCCTGGCCTCGATGCCGTGCAGGGCCGCGAACTGATACAGATAGACGCCCAGGATGAGGAACATGGCGATGGCCACAATCTGCAGCACGCTGGAAACCACCAGGTTTTTCTGGGAGTCCTTCACGTTCTTGCAGGCCAGCGTGCGCTGCATCATGTCCTGGTCCAGGCCGGTTGTGGCAATCACGGTGAACAGGCCGCCCAGCAGCTGTTTGAAGAAGAACTGCGGGTGGTTCACATCGTCAAACCAGAACACCCGGGCCATGGATTTGTCAAATACGCCCACTTCCCGGCCGATAAGCACCAGGCACAGCACCACGGTAACCAGCATGCAGAGCGTCTTGACCATATCCACCCAGATGACGGATTTCACGCCGCCCCGGAAAGTATACAGCCAGATAAGGAATACCGCCACCACCACCGTTACCCAGAACGGAACACCCAGGCCTTCGAACAGCAGCAGCTGCAGGGTTGCGCACAGCAGGAAAAACCGCACCGACGCCCCCAGCATCTTGGAAATGAAGAAGAACCAGGCGCCGGTCTTGTAGGAGGAAAGGCCGAAACGCTGCTCCAGATACTGGTAGATGGACACCACCCCCAGTTTGAAATACAGCGGCGTGAGCACGAAGGCAATCACCAGATAGCCCAGGAAAAAGCCCAGGCACATCTGCAGGTAGCCGAATCCGGCCGATGCCACCATGCCCGGCACGGACACGAAGGTGACTCCCGAGAAACAGGAGCCTATCATAGCCAGGGCAACCATCCACCAGCTGGTGGACCGGGTGGCAAAGAAATCCTTGTTCTTGCTCATTTTATACTGTCTTTGAAGGCGCGGCCCACCGGAAGCGGGTCGTTCACGCCCATCAGCTGTACCTGCGTGAGGGATTTGGATTCAATCCGCCACACCGGAACGATATAAGAGCGGTGGATCCGGATGAATTTCCCTTCCGGAAGCAGTTCCATCACTTTTTTGAGGGTAATCTGGGAAACAATGTCCTCCTGGTGGTCCAGGTGCACGCAGGAGTAATTGTTGCGGGATTCAATGTACTGGATGGCCGACAGCGGCACCCGCACGGTCTTGTAGTCGCTCTTGAGCTGGATTTCCTCATCGGCCACGGCGTCAAAGCTGCGCTTGTACAGCGATGAACGGGCATTGTCCAGGGCGGCCGACACCTCGTGGGCGGCCGACAGCTCCTTGATGCGGGAGCAGAAGACCCCAACCAGCAGGCCGATAGTGACATCGGCGATCAGGAGCACCCACATGGCCCGCTGATGCAGCTCCAGGCGTCCGGAAACCGTATCGGCATCCCGCGGGAAATCCACGGGAGTCCAGGACATGAGGAAGGTGACGGCGAACACCAGGAACAGAATGCCCAGCGCCGTGAGAATGCCCTTGGCGCCTTTCAGCAGCATGGCCCCCAGGGCTTCCCTGCACAGGAAATACACGCCGTACAGCCACCCGGCGTATCCCAGGATGTATCCGGGATGCCACTGGGCCCATTCCCCGATGGGAAAAAGGAACATCATCCCCGGCAGCACAAGGATGCAGAAGATGATGTCTACCAGGCGTCCGCTGTTCACGGCCGAGGGTGCTTAAAACTCGTAACCGGCAAACTCCACGTCCTTGGCGGCACGCTCTTTCCACTCGTCACTGGCAAAGGCGTTGGCCAGGTTGTCCTTCACGCCCTGGGCGTCTCCCTGGCGGGCGGCGATGATGGCCTTAAGGTACTGTACGCGGGTGTCCTTGCAGTGCACGGCGGCGGCAGCCTTGTCCAGCTGGTCGGTGAGGATGTAGGCCAGCACCGTGTTGTTGCAGCAGCCCTTCTTGTCCTTGAGGGTTTCAGCGGCCTCTTCATAGCGGCCGGTGAGGATTTGGACGATACCCAGGTTGGCTTTGGCATCGGCATTGCCGGTGGCCTTGCGGAAGAGGGATTCGGCGGTGTCCAGGTCATTGTTGCGGAGGGCTACCACACCCTTGGCGTTGAGCACGTCGGCGTCGTTGGCCTTCACCTTGGAGAGGGCCTGTTCGGCCAGGGCGTCCTTACCTTCGGACAGGTAGGTGACGGCCAGGTTGTACTGGGCCCGGTCGCTGCCGTAGCGCTCTACGGCCTTCTTGTAGATGTTCTCCTTCTTGGCGTTGTCCTTTACCACGGAAGCGGCGCGCAGGAGCGCCTCCTCGTCCAGGATATCGGCATTCTGCTCCAGCAGTTCCAGGAGCTCCTCGTTGGTGTAGTTCTTATACTCCACGTTGGCGATGAGGCGGGCGCGGCGCAGCTCCGGCAGCACCTCTCCCTTGAGGGCGGTGTACACCTGGGACATGTTCTTGATTTCGTTTTCGCGCACGGCAGGGTCCGAATACATGGAGAGGACGCGCAGGATGAGGTCCTTGTCCTCTATGTCGGATTCGGCCACCAGCTGCTGGAAGCCTTCCCAGTCTTCACCCACGCTGCGGACGGACGGATCCGCCGTCTCGAAGCCCTGGGTTACCTTGTCCCAGGCCTTCTTGCCCGATGCGGAACGGTCTCCGGAGAGCTTGTTGTTGCGGCCCTCGTCTCCTTCCGGGGAGGCGTATGCCACAATCTCCGTTCCGGTAATGGTGGCGCGCTCGTCCTTCTCAATGGCCTCCAGGGCGGAGAGGAACTCCTTCACGGAGTCTCCCCGGAGTTCGGAATTGCGAACCTCGGAGCTGTTCACCAGGTACTTGATCTGGCCTTCGGCCGTGCTGGTGAGGATGTCCTTATAGGCGTCCGGCTTGAAGGAGACGTCTCCCTGGCGCTTCACCAGCATGTAAGTGGTGTTGGCCCCGTCGGCCACCTTCTTGGACGGGAGGGCGATGCTCTTGTTGCCGGCTATCACGCGGCCGCGGAGCTCCAGGAAGCACTTTTCCATGCCTTCCACATAGTCGAACTTAAGCTGTTCCGTCACCTTCTGGCCCTGGGAGGAGATAACCTTGTAG
>JAEEQF010000185.1 GCA_016285175.1 Bacteroidales bacterium | reverse complement strand
TATCCTTTTGGATACGGCCTTTCGTATACCTTTTTCAACTATGAAAAACCCTCGGTAGAGGCTTCTGCAGACGGCTTCGTGGCTCGGGTGACCGTCCGGAATTCCGGATCCCGGCCGGGCCGCGAAGTGCTGCAGTTGTACGTATCGGCCCCGTCTGGAGGCCTGGACAAACCCGCGCGGGAACTCAAGGGTTTTGCCAAGACCCGCCTGCTGGCTCCAGGGGAAAGCGAGACGGTGGAAATTCCGGTCTCCCTTCAAGACCTTGCTTCCTGGAATGAGAAGAAAGCCTGCTGGGAAACAGCCAGAGGCGCCTATCACTTCTGTTTCGGCCTATCTGCCGACAAAATGCGGACGGACTGCCCGGTGAGAGTGATAAAAACGTATCTTTACGGAAAACAAGACTGAACTATGAATAAAGCAGCGGTTTGGGCGCTCTCCCTGACAGGGATGCTGTTCTTTTCCGGGACGGCCTTCGCGCAACAATATGAAGATTTCAGGAATCCCCCGCAAGATGCCCGGATCCGTGTCTGGTGGCATTGGATGGACGGAAACATCACCAAAGAGGGCATCAAGGCCGACCTGGACTGGATGAAAGCCACCGGCATTGCCGGGGTGCAGCAGTTCGATGCCGGCGGCGACCTCATGATGGGCATGCAACCCATTGTGGAGCGGAAGCCCTATATGCAGGAGAAGTGGAAAGAGGCTTTCAGCTATGCTGTTCATTACGCCGATTCCCTCGGGATGGAGTTCGCCATCGCCTCGGCCCCGGGTTGGAGTTCCACTGGCGGACCCTGGGTGAAACCGGAGAATGCCATGAAGAAACTGACCTGGCGGACGGTGGAGGTGAGCGGAAACCTGAAAGCCCGGAAATCGCAGGTCATCGTCCTGCCGGAGCCCTTCACGACCATAGGTAAGTTCCAGAATACCATTTCTGAGGAGTTGCTGGCCGAAGGTGCGCAGATTGCGCCTTGGTACCAGGATGTGGCAGTGGTGGCTGTCCGCGTTCCGGAGGAAGAGAAGTCGCTCACCGATCTGGGCGCCGAGGTGACCTCCAGCGGTGGCGCTTTCACGGTGGAAATGCTCTCCAATGGGGATTTGGCCGACGGAGCCGCACTCCCGAAGAACCCTTCCGGAACCCATTCCTGGATCCAATATGCCTTTCCGGAATCGGTGACGGTGCGGGCTATGTCGCTGGTGGGCGGTGAAGTCCGGGACCAGTGGGCTGCAGTCTCTCCTTCCTACAGCAATTCCTTGGAATGCAGTGATGACGGCCTTGCTTGGCGGGAAGTCTGCCGGATTCCTTCCGGTTGTATGCCGCAGCAGACCTTCGACATCCCCGTTACGAAAGCCCGCTTTTTCCGCCTCCAGATTGCCAATCCGCAAGGTAACCGGCTCTACGCTGCGCTGGGTTTTGGTGGGGAAGCCGCCGAGAGCACACCTGTCCATGAGTGGGTACTCCATACCGTGACCAAGGTGAACCATGCCGAGGAAAAGGCTGGCTTTGCTGCGCCGCATGACTTGCTGGACCATCCGACGCCGGAGAGCAATGCCCCGGTACAGGAGACTATTGACCTGACCTCTTTCGTCAAGGACGGCGTCCTGACCTGGCAGGTCCCTGCAGGACATTGGCGCATCTACCGTTTCGGCGCAACCCTCACCGGAAAGCAGAACCATCCCGCTCCGCCTGAAGCTACCGGCCTGGAAGTGGACAAACTGGACAAGGAGGCCTGGCTGGATTATTTCCGTCAGTACATGGATATGTATAAGGAGGCCGCCGGGGGACTGGTAGGGGAGCATGGCATCCAGTATATCCTCTCGGACAGCTATGAGGCCGGGCTGATGACCTGGACCAAGACGCTCTCACAGGAGTTCAAGGCGCGCCGGGGGTATGACCTCATTCCATGGCTCCCGGTCCTGACCGGCGAAATTGTCCGGAGCAGCGAGGATAGCGAGCGGTTCCTCTTCGACTGGCGCGAGACCATCGGTGAACTTTTCGCCGCCAATTATGACCGGATCAACGAGATCGTGAAGGAATATGGCATGACAGGCCGATACACGGAGTCCCATGAGAACGGTCGTGTGTATGTGGGCGATGGTATGGACCTCAAGATGACAGCTGCCGTGCCCATGAGCGCGTTCTGGATCCCTGGAACGGGCGGCGGATCGACTTTGGAGATGGCCCAGGCCGACATCCGCGAATCGGCCTCTGTGGCTCATGTCTATGGACAGAACATAGCTGCGGCAGAATCATTTACCGCCGCCGGCCTTTCCGGCAATGCCTGGAGTTACTACCCTGGCAATTTGAAATTTATGGCCGATATGGCCCTGTACAGTGGCGTCACCCGCTTCGTCATCCACGAGAGCGCCCACCAGCCGTCTGACGCCCATAAGCCTGGCCTGGGGCTGATGTTTTTCGGCCAGTGGTTCAACCGCCACGACACCTGGGCCCCTTA
>JAEEQF010000184.1 GCA_016285175.1 Bacteroidales bacterium | reverse complement strand
CGGCCGCCGGAACGGCTGCGATGGCCGACGCGGTGTCATGGCCTGCAACGGCAATGACGGGAATGCCCTTGTATTCACCGACTTTAGTGCCGGGCTGGACAATCGGGATCAGGAAGTCGGTCCGGATGCCCAGTTCCTCCAACAGTTCTTTGTTAAACTGACGAGTTGACTGGTCCATCATTCCGGAAGTGGAAGCGTCCGTGTACTCGCACACCTTGTTTCCTGTAAGCATATAGGAGAGTAAATCCGGCATAAAGAGGATGCTGGAAGCTTTCCAAAGCGCTTCATCTCCACTTTCCGTCTGCGCATACAGCTGGAAAATGGTGTTGAAGTTCATGAGCTGGATGCCGGTGCGGGCGTACAACTGCGCCCGCGGGATCCGCGCAAAAACATGCTCCGGAACGCCCACGGTATAAGGGTCGCGGTAGCAGCGCGGAAGGCCCAGCAGGGAGCCATCGGCCCCGATGCAGCCAAAGTCTACGCCCCAGGTGTCTATGCCGATGGAATCCAGCCTGACGCCTTTGGCTTCCAACGCATCCAGGCAGACCACGAAATGGCGGTACATGGCCCGGACATCCCAGTAAAGGCGTCCACCCCGTTCCACCATTTCCGAGGGGAAACGGTAAACTTCTTCCGTCCTGAAGGCTCCATCCTCAAAGGTGGCCAGAACAGCGCGGCCGGAAGTGGCGCCACAGTCAAAAGCAAGGAAATTATTCATATCTCAATTTCTCCAAAACTACCGGTCCCATGAGGCCGGAAGGGGTCAGGGGCGTGTCGGCGTGGTAGAACGGAATGGTGGTATAGGTCACTTTCTTCGCGCCGGGCTGGGCATCGCCGATGAGGCGGTTGGGCCAGGTGTTCACCACTTTTACCTCAATGGTATTCTTGCCGGGGTTCAGTTTGCCGGTCCACTCCACTTTGTAAGGGGCTTTCCAGAGGAAGCGCACGTGCTCGCCGTTCACAAAGACATCGGCCATCTGGCCAACGTTTCCAAGGTCGATGAGAAGACCGTCGGCCTTTTCTTTCTTGCAGATAGTGAACGTATTACGATAGGTAGCGATGCCGGAGAAGTATTTCAGGGCCGGATCATCGGACTCTGTATAGGAGGTTAATTCCGTAAAAGTGCGGGGGCCTTCCGGAGCAGTCAGGCCGTCGAAAGTAACGGTCCAGGGGCCGTCCAGGACAATGCTTCCGGCATGGACGGGAGCCACATACGCCGGTGCGGGTACTTCCCTCTTGTCAGAGACCACGAAGAGTGCCTGATTGGCCTCCAACCGAAGTCGGTTGCCATCCAGTACGCCGCGGAGAACATCGCCGGTCTCCGGGTCATAGACCCTCATGGGTCCTTCCGCATCGCGGAGCTTCAACTGAGCCGTCACGGCTTGGTCGCTGAAATTGCGAATCCAGTAGATTTCCCTATTGCCGTCGTGCCGATGAACGAACTTCAGGTCTGCAGGAGCCACATACCGGAAATCCGGTTCCGTGCCTGTCGTCTTCAGCACGTTGGCCAACTGCCCAGTAAAGACATTGGGGCGTCCGGCCCGCCATATGTCGGCCACCAGCCGGTCGAATTCCGCCGGATCGTCAGTGAGGCCGGCAGGCTTCTCCGGGATAGATCCGCAGATGACAGCGCCACTACGCACCAGTTCATCCAGTTTCCGAAGCACTTCCAGGGACATCACCTTGCAGTGCTCTCCCAGTACCAGCACCTTGTATTCCATGCCGGATGGCGTAACAATGGAACCATCTTTCACAGACAGCAAGTTCTTCACACCGTAAGGGTTTATGAAATCGAAAGAGTAACCTTCCGGAATGGGAGGCAGCTCGTGTCCGTAGATGCCGGCAATATTGGTATCTTCACCATAGTACCACAGAATATCGGCCACATAGCGGCCCTGCTGGAGCATATAGCAGCTCCGGGCCAGGTAATCAGCCCAGTAGCGGGCATAGGGAGCCCAGGTATCGTGGCGGTTAAACCACTGGCCGAAGATCATCAGCCCGAGGCCAGGCTTGTGCGTATCGGAAGGCTGGTGAGCGCTCTCGTGAATAACGAAGCGGGTAACGCCGCTGTAGAGAGCCATGTCGGCCATAAACTTCAGATTGCCAGGGTAGTAGCTCCAGGCATTGCCGGAGAGGCCGGCGGCGGTGAAGGATTCCGCCGCAGCGATATTCTGTCCATAGACATGGGCCACGGAGGCCGATTCGCGAATGTCCGCCTGGGCCATCTCCAAGGAGGAGCCGCCCCCGGTGCCGGGAATCCAGAAGGCGCTCATTGGTACGGTGGCCGTCCTTTTTACGTCCATACCGTCTCCCACGAACACACGGCCGTTCTCATGGGATTCCGTGTATCGGCCTTTCATCCCGTATTCCTTCACGATGTCGTTGATTCGGTCGTAGTTGGCGGCGAACAGTTCACCGAGGGTCTCGCGCCAGTCGAAGAGGAACTTCTCGGAGGCCACGCTGCTCCGGACGATTT
>JAEEQF010000055.1 GCA_016285175.1 Bacteroidales bacterium | reverse complement strand
GGCCGGCGCTCAGGAAGGTGCGGCCTTCGGCATCGGCATACTTGGTAACGGCGGGGTAGAATTCCGCATAATTGTAGATGCAGAAGTCCACGCGGGCGCCGCTGGCGGGCGTTCCATCGGGCAGCAACAGCCGGAAATGGACCAGGGCGGTACGGGCATAATTGTCAATCAGGTTCACCTCCGTGTAGTTGGGGCCTGCCAGCACCACTTCTTCCGGCCCGTCGTATTTGCCGAAGACCTTGGTATGCATGAGCATCGCGCGGGAGGCGGGGGAATTGAACCAGCCCAGGTCCAGCACAGGTTCCGGTTCGCAGGCGCCCAGGAAATGCCACTGCCCGTCGGCCCAGGCCTCCACCCAGGCGTGGTTGTCGTCCGTGTGCGCCCAGCGCGGGGTGTACACCTGCCGGGCGGGAATGCCCACGCTGCGGAGCGCCGTTACGGTGAAGGTGGATTCCTCCCCGCATCGGCCCAGGGTGTTGTTCATCAGGTTCAGCGGCGACATCGTGCGGGCGTCCGAGGGCTGATAGGTCACTTTCTCGTGGCACCAGTGGTTCACCTCCAGGATGGCCTCCTGCATGCTTTTCCCCTGCACGCGCGGCTTCAGTTCCCGGTAAAACACTGTGCGGGCGCTGTCCAGGCTCTCATTGTTCACCCGGAGCGGCAGCACGAAGTGGCGGAACTCCCGCTCCGGCACGTCCCAGCCCAGTTCTTCCCGGGCCTTGAAAGACTGGCGCACGCTCTGCAGGTAGAACTCCGGCGCATAGTCGGTGACATCGGCCGCCGGCATATAGGCATAGAGGAACTCCAGCGCCTCTTTCTCCCGGGCCGATACCCCCTCCGGCAAGTTGATATACGGCTGCAGGGCCGATTGCCGCCGCTGCAGGAAGTCCTGCTCCACGGTGGTACGGAAAGAGTTGTCGGAGATAAAATGACCGCCGCTGCAGGAAAGCAGCAGCGCAACCTGTATGGATAAAAGGAACCTTTTCATCTTGCTTTCGTTTGGCCGGATACAAAGATAATCATTTTATGCAAACTGCTTCCAGCCTTCCGGCCAGAAGCAGTTCGTGTATTCAATTGATTATAAGCGTATTCTGTTTTAAGCCTATTTGTCAACCTCGTAATAGACGCGTTCTACTGTTCCGTCATAATAGGTGAGACGGGCCATGTAGACGTGGGATCCGGAGGCCAGGGCGCTGATGGCGGTAGGAGTGGCAACCGAAGCGCCGTCCACCGTCCATTCTGTCGTCTTCAGCGACTTGCCCGCCGCCACCTTCACCGTGGGGATGTCACTCTCCACCTTGATATAGCTGACACCGTAAGTGGAAAACTCAATGTCGGCGGTGGTGGACAGCGTGGCGGAAACGGCAAAATTATAATAGGTATCTGTTCCAAAAACTACCTTGGAGGAACCCGCAGACGTCATGAAGTCCCAATTGGCATAGCAACCGCCATTATCCGTGCTGGTAGCACCAAATCCCCTGAAGGGATAACCAGATACAATGTCTTTCACACCGACGCCGATAAAGACATCCTGATCGCCCGGAAGGACGATATTTTCGGCGGAAACATCAATGGTGGTAAAACTGCCCGGCGTATAGACTCCTGTAACTTCTTTTCGGAGCGTCATCGTACTGCCCACATCAACGACGACATACACCGATTCGCTGTTTTCCGGCGAGACAAGGAAGGTGACCGTCTTGAGTTTCGAGCCGGCCAGTCCCAGGGAAGTCAATTCGGCTGCGGTATACCGCATGCCGGCCGCAACAGAACTGCCTGATCCTAAGCCCAAACCCGTCAGAGACAACGATGAATCGTATTTGCAAAGATCGGCCGGGACTCCCTCTCCCGTACGGAGGAGAACCATATCACGGGCTGTAAACAGGGAGGAAATGGAGAGGTTGAAGGAAGAGGCTGTGTACCCGTCTTTTTCGGCCCGTAGAATCTGGTTTTCCGTAGCGGAATCATCCAGTTCCAGCGAATACTTGCCGTCAGCGTCCGTCATGCAGAAGATGCTGCCCGAGAGCAGGGACGGAGCCGGAGTAAAAGGTCCCGTACTGGGCGTCAGGCTCACCTGGACATCCTTCAAAGGATTTCCGTCCGTATCCGTTACGACACCCACCACTGTCCTGTGGCTGGAAACAAGAACAGTGAATGTACTGTTTGTTCCATTGTCCGCGATGCCGGTCAATGACAGGCCGGCAGAATTTCCGTTCCAATCCTCCGGAAGATAAGTGGTAACGGTATCATACCCCGGGAACACATACTGATTCCAAGAAGAGGCACTGACGGAAGTAGGCACCACATAATAACAAGGATGGCCATAAAAATTGTTGATGGCATTGGTGTTCTCCCACAGATATCCGGCAGAATAGCCGTTGCCTGTGTCAACAATTCTGTCCGACTTGTCAATATGATATACAACCGTACCGCTTGGAAGGGTACTGTCCCACTTGTTCCCGTTTCGATACTCCACAACAAAGTACTCGCCGGAAACAGCGGAATTGATCTGATAGGCTTTATTGTTCTGAACCGGCTCCAGCGTGTAATCGCCTGAGGATATAATTACCGGAGGGGCAGGCATCCAGCCCAGCATATTCCGCTCAACGGCACTAAGATAAGGAGGACGGCGCCCACCGTCATTATAGTTGCCGCTGGCCATCAGGTCAAACGGTCCTGTCGTTGTATTTTGTCCACCGCTATTTGCATAATCCACGTCGTAAAAATCCGGAAGACCCAGCGAGTGAGAAAATTCGTGGCAAGTGGTTCCGATGGAGGCGGGTGTAGTGCCAGAAGCTCCACTCAATTCAGAAGTGCAGAAATATCTGATAAAATTCTTGCCTCCCATCGTCCCGAAACCACCCGTTGACTGATGAGGCCAGATTGTGGTATTCGCTCCACCTTCCGCTTCATTGTGTCCGGGGAAATAGAACAAAACCATATCAATATTACCATCCCCGTCTGTATCGTAATCACCTATGCTGATTTCGGATTTCAACAGGTCGTAGGCTTCCAGGATGGCCAGATGGACGCCGTTATCATCATAATACTGCTCATTGTTGGAAAGGGTTACAGGGCCATACACGTCGAACTGGGGACGGTACAGGTTCATGGAGTTTTCGATAAAGTAATCCCGGACCGAACCGATGGCGCCATTCCCGCTATAGCCGGACATGTTGAGCATGTCTGTGAAATGCTGTTTGGGATCGGCTACCGAATAGTCGACATCCGAGAAACGAGCCAGGATACACAGGACCTTGCGGTCTCCGAAATTAGTTGCAGGCGGATCATCGTAAGAAGACCATGCACCATAGAGTTTTTCCGCACGCAACTTTTGGGCTTTTGCCGCCTCTGCCGTAAGATTTTTATTTACGGGACGATAGAATCCATCGGCCATCTTTGCAACTACCTGGCCGGTAGAATAGTTTGTCAGCCAGTGGAAATATTCATCACCATGGTTCTGGAGGATGATGACACTGCCGTCCGGCTGGACGTACTTGAAGGGGGTGGGATCGGCCTGGACCGCCCGGAGGAAAGGAGCTGCAAAGAACAGGACCAGCAAAGAGAGTAATATCTTTTTCATAAGGCAATCTAACTAAAAACGAAATACATAACGGGCACCTTCGTCGGAGACCATATTCATTATTCCCGCCGCAATGGACTGTACCGTAAGCTTGCAGTTGTCCTTGCTCTCCGTCTTCACTCCATCGACATACGTGGCAACAGATGCCACGACGGTGGTTCCGGCCACCACATCTGAAGGAATGGGGCCGATTTCGTACATGGTAAGGGTGGGAATCACCAGGAATCTGACCCAGGTCTTTCCCTCCGCCTCATAAATACTGACCTGGTCGGTTGTTTTATTGAAAACATAACTGGAACCGGTAAAAGGATAAATGCCCGGTGATAATGGAGCCAAGACCTCGTCCTGCAACTGGAACGCCTTCATGTTGGTCTGGTGATTGCGCTCGAAAGTGGTGTTCTTGCTGGTTGCCTTTTCGTGTATGCCGCCATTGCTGTCGATGATGGTAACCGTAAATCCGCCCGGCAAATTCACCGGAGGAACCACCATCCAGAATGTTACCGCCTCGGCTTCCGTGCTGCCCAGGGCTACTGGAGTATCCGCCTTCAGGACAATTTCCTGATTCAGCTCCAAAGGAGTACTGGTGTCGAAAACCATGGAAGGAACGTTGCCGGAACCAAAGCTTACTTTTACCGGACCGGACAGCGTTTCACCACCATTTCCCTTTAGGAGGATGGAGCGGACCGAGAAGCCCGCACCATAGACCTTAAGGCACAGATAACTGCCGACATTCTTGAAAGGCAGGTCTGTGGTTGCACTTTTGGACACCATCAGGTTGGCGCCCGGGCCAAATGAATTCTCCCGATAATTCTGGGTTTTAGGGAAATAGGTCCGGATTATGTCATCGAAGACATAAGTGGTATTTTCGTTGTAAGGATACACCGCATAATTGGAGGCGATATCCGTTCCCGTACCAAAACCGGAACTCACTTCCTCAAAATCTCCACCGGAAGCTCCGTCAAGCCCGGTGAATCGATATTGTTTGTTTCGGGTGTTCTTGGGGAAGATGGTAACCCGGTCATCGGCATTCCAGAGAACATGCAAAGCCGCGTCGGTATATACTTTGGTTTCCGGTTCGGCCGCATTCTCAATTGTGGCATGGAAAATGGGAGAAGCGATGACTTCCGTAACTGCAATCTGTTCCTCCTGGGACATTTTGCAGGAAGATACGCCAACCATAAGAAGAATCAGACAGGACGCTCCGGCAATTTGAAGTAGTAACTTTTTCATAATCTGCATGTTTTCTTTGATTAAAACAACATAAAATCACTTCCGGGAAATACTGGAGCCCAGTCTGTTTCTCCACCGGGAACAATGTTTTCATTGGAGCCGCAGATAATTTGCGACGGCATCAATTCTACCGCCTCTACAGATGGAGACTGGTAGGGCTCTTTGCCTTTTGCATAATACTTCTTTTCCATATGGTTAGTATAAAATAAGTATGCGAATTGTAGAAAATTGGCTATGTGGGTGTAATGTGTGTCACAAATATAATTATTTTCAGCCATTTTTCTTTCCCTCCGGACATAAAAGCCCCCAAAACATAGTATGTTCCGGGGGCAAAAAGGCATAAAATTGCCCCCGGGAGCCTGTTTGGGGGCGTCTCGGGGGCAAATTGTGGGGTTTTTGCACCCGCCACGGGGTGCAAGGGGTGAAGACTTAGTCCTCTTCCTGCTCCTGGGCGGCGTATTCGGCCAGCAGCTTGGTCTGGACGTCGGCCGGCACCTGGACATATTCCGCGAACTTCATCTGGAAGGTGGCGGAACCGCCGGTGAGGGAGCTGAGGATGGTGGAGTAGCGGTAAAGCTCGGCCAGCGGCACGCGGGCGTGCAGCACGGTGAAGCCCTTCTCCATATCCTGGTTCATGATCATGCCGCGACGGGTATTGAGGTCGCTCATGCAAGGGCCTACATACTCGTTGGGAGTGAAGATATCTACATTGTAGATGGGCTCCAGGATCTTGGGACCGGCATTGCGGAAGGCCTCCTTGAAGGCGTTGCGGCCGGCGATGATGAAGGCGATTTCCTTGGAGTCTACCGGGTGCATCTTACCGTCGTACACATACACGCGGATGTCGCGGGCGTAGGAACCGGTGAGAGGGCCTTCCTCCATCTTGGACTTGATACCCTTGAGGATGGCGGGCATGAAGGACAGGTCGATGGAACCACCCACAACGCAGTTGTAGAATTCCAGCTTGCCGCCCCACTCCAGGTCCGTGATGTCCTGGCTCTTGAAGTTGAACACTACATCCTTGCCGTCGATCTTGAAGTTCTTGGGAGCTTCCTGGCCTTCCACGTACGGGCAAACCAGCAGATGCACCTCACCGAACTGACCGGCGCCGCCGGACTGCTTCTTGTGACGGTACTGGGCCGTTGCGATCTTGGTGATGGTCTCGCGGTACGGCACCTTGGGAGCATAGAGTTCGATGTTCTGCTTGAACTCGTTGGTCACTCTCCACTTCACATAGTTGATGTGCTGCTCACCCATACCGGAAAGGATGGTCTGGCGCAGTTCCTTGGAATACTCCACGGTGATGGTGGGATCCTGGGCAGCCACCTTGTTGAGGGCGTCGCCCACCTTGGCCTCGTCGTTCTTGTCCACGGCCTTCACGGCGCAGCGGTACTTGGCATCCGGGAACACCATGTGCTTGATGGCCTCCACACCGCTCTGGGCCAGGGTGACGTCCGTCTTGCCGGCCTTGAGCTTCATCACGCAGCCGATATCACCGGCGCTGATGGAAGCAACCTTCTCCTTCTTGGCGCCGGCCACGGCGTAGATGGCGCTCAGGCGCTCACCGTTGCCGGTTTCCGGGTTCACCAGGTCTGCACCCTCGTTGAGGGTACCGCTCATCACCTTGAAGTAGGAAACCTCGCCCAGGTGCTGCTCCACGCTGGTCTTGAAGATGAACAGGGCGGTGGGACCTGCAGGGTCGCACTTGAGGCTGCCGCCGTCCACGGTGGGCTCTTCCTTGCCTTCCGGAGAAGGAACCACGTTCACGATGAATTCCATCAGGCGCTTTACGCCGATGTTTTCCTTGGCGGCGGTGCAGAACACCGGGATGGTCTCTCCCTTGAGGATGCCGGCACGCAGACCCTCGCGGATCTCGTCGGTGCTAAGTTCCATGGTCTCGAAGAACTTCTCCATGAGCTCGTCGGAACCTTCGGCAGCCTTCTCCATGAGTTCGGCGCGGAGCTCTTCGGCCTCGTCGGCATAGGCGGCGGGGATGTCCTGCTCCTCGTTCTTCTTGTTGTAGAACTTCATGGTGATAACATCCACAAAGCCTTCCAGGCCCACGCCGGGGTTCACCGGGAACTGGCACAGGATGGCCTTCTTGCCGAATTCCTCGCTGATGGCGCCGCGAACGCCTTCCCAGTTGGCCTTATCGTGGTCCATCTGGTTCACGGCGATGATCATGGGAACGCCGTACTGGTCGGCATAACGGCCGAACAGGGTGGTGCCCACCTCGATGCCGGCGGTACCGTTCATGACCATGATGGCAGCCTCAACCACCTTGAAGGCGGAAAGGGCGCCGCCGGAGAAATCGTCGGAACCGGGAGCGTCGATGAAGTTGATCTTGCAGCCGCCGAATTCCGCATACAGCGGAGTGGCGTTGATGGACTTCTGGTTGGTCTGTTCGAATTCGGTGTTGTCGGACACGGTGTTCTTTTCTTCTACGGAACCACGGCGGTCGATAACCTTACCCTCGAAGAGCATAGCTTCCGAAAGGGTGGTTTTACCGCTGCGGGGAGCACCGATCAGGACAACATTGCGGATGTTTTTAGTAGTGTAAGTTTTCATTGGGTATTAATTATTTTTTGCGTTTTTCAAGGCAGTCTGCAAATATAATGATTTTTCGCAAAATTCGCTATCTTTGTACAAATAATCAGTACTATGGCCATAAAAGAAATGCCCGTCTGGAAGTGGGTGCTGCTGTTTATCGCGGCGCTCTTCCTATCCCTTTTGCTGTATGGATTCTCTTCGCTTACAACCCTCATCCCCAATGCCTGGGGCCGGTGGGTGTGCACGCTGGCGGTGGCCGCCGGCATGCTGGGCCTGTATACGCTCTTCGTCCACTGGTTCGAAGGCCATTGGGCACAGGACCTGCCCCTCAAGAAATGCCTGCCCCATACGGCGGCCGGCCTGGGAGTGGGCCTGGGCTACTTTGTGATTGTAGTAGCCCTCATGATGGCTGTTGGCGTCTATAAGATTACGGGCGCCGGCTGTGACTGGAAGGACGTTGTAAGCTCCTTCTTCGTTTTCCTGCTGGTGGCCATAGGCGAGGAAGTCATCTTCCGGGGCGTGTTCTTCCGCTGGATAGACGAAAAATGGGGTTTCGCCGTAGCCCTGCTGCTGTCGGCCCTGATTTTCGGCCTGGTACATATCACCAACGACAACGCTTCCTGGTGGTCTTCCCTGGCCATCGCCATCGAGGCCGGCCTGCTGCTGGGCGCCATCTACAAGTATTCCGGCACGCTGTGGGCGCCCATCGGTGTCCACTGGGCCTGGAACTTCTCCCAGGGCAATATCTTCGGCTTCGCGGTTTCCGGAACGGACGCGGGCGCAACCCTGCTGCACAGCGAGGTTTCCGGCAGCGAATGGCTCACCGGCGGCGCCTTTGGTGCAGAGGCCTCTGTGATAGCCGTGGTGGTGGGCGCCGCCGTATCGGCCTGGCTGGTCTGGAAGGTCTGCAAGCGTGCCTAAATCACAGTTAATACCCTTTTTGGAGCCGGGCCGCCTGGAGGCCGGGTGCGACGAGGCCGGCCGGGGTCCGCTGGCAGGGCCGGTGTATGCCGCCGCCGTAATTTTGCCGGCCGATTTCCACCATCCCCTCCTGAACGATTCCAAGCAGATGACGGAAAAGGCCCGGGAGGAATTAAGGCCGATAATAGAGGCCGAAGCCGTGTCGTGGGCTGTGGAAGCGGTTCAGCCAGAGGAAATTGACAAATTGAACATCCTTTGGGCATCCGTTACCGGCATGCAGCGGGCCGTGCTGCGGCTCCAGCCCGCACCGGCGTTCCTGCTGATAGACGGCAACAAGTTCCGTCCCTTCGGCCCGTACGGTTTCAAGGACTACCGGACCGTGGTGCACGGAGACGCCACCTACGCTTCCATCGCCGCCGCTTCCGTCCTGGCCAAGACCTACCGGGACGCCTTCATGCGGGAGCTGTCGGCCCAATTCCCCCAGTACGGCTGGGAGCGGAACATGGGCTATCCCACGGCGGAGCACATAGAAGCGATCCGGCGCCACGGCTATTCGCCATGGCACCGGAAATCCTTTCACGTAAAAGAGTTGGAACCTTCTCTGTTCTAACTACTTGGCGTAAGTTAACTCGTTGATGAGATTGGTGGCTTTGCCGTACTTCTCAACCATCCACAGTACATAACGGATATCCACGCAGATGCAGCGCTGGAGGTCCGGCTCAAACATCACATCCGAGCTCATGCTCTCCCAGTTGCCGTCGAAGGCCAGGCCGATGAGGTTGCCCTTGGCGTCCAGGACCGGGGAACCGGAGTTGCCGCCGGTGATGTCGTTGTTGGTGAGGAAGCAGGTGTGCAGGGTGCCGTCCTTGTCGGCCCAGCGGCCGTAGTCACCGGCGAGGATGAGAGACTTCACGCCGGCGGGCAGGATGAATTCCGGATTGGAGGGGTCTTCCTTCTCCAGCAGGCCCTTGGCGGTGGTGTAATGCAGGTACTTGAGGGCATCCTTGGGGCTGTAGGGCAGCACGTGGCCGTAGGTGAGACGCATGGTGAAGTTGGCGTCCGGATACATGGCCTGTCCTTTCTGCCATTCCATGAGGGCGGCGGCAAAATGCTTGCGGCCGGCGGTGTATTTCTGCTCCTCTTCCGGAGAACCGTACAGGGCCATATAATGCTTCATCACCACCGTCACCAGGGAAGTATAGAGGCCCATGGCAGGGTCGTTGTTAAGCTCGTCGGCCGATGCGGCCATCATCTTATCGTAAGAAGTGTAGACGCTGTTATTGAACAGATTATCCACATAGGCAGGGATGTCCAGGGTGGCGAAATCGGCATTGGGATAATCCTCCGCCTTGGCCCGGTTCCGGTAGAATTCCAGCATGGCCACGGCTTCCTTGCGGTCCAGGGGTTCCACATAGTCGCGGTAGCGGCGCTGCATGGATTCCTTGGCCGATGCCAGGGCGGACACGCTGTCCCGGCCCTGCTGCAGGCCGCGGGAATAGGCGTTCATCAGGTTGGCGGCCATGCCCAGGATTTCGATAGAGTTCACCGTTTCCGACAGGAGGGTTACGGCCTGGTTGTCGGCCGCATTCTTCTTCACATAGGCGTCGATGTCGGCAACCGGGTCCCCGTAGAGGGCCTTGCGGGCGGGGTCGGCCTCGATCCAGGCCTTAAGGGCGGCCTCTTTCTGCTCTTCGCGCGGGATGATGTTCAGGTTGGCGAAAGCCAGCTCCTCACCCTGCCACTTCTTCCAACCGTTGGCGCTGCCGGCGTACTTGTTGGCGTACTTGAGCTGCACGGACGGGTCGGCACACATAGCTTCCCACATGAGGTCCTGGCGCACGGTGCGGGCGTCGATGGAGATGCGGTGGGTGGCCATCATCTGGTTCAGCTGGGTGGCCGTCTGGTAACGCTGGGTGCTGCCGGGATAGCCCATGATCATGGCGTAGTCGCCTTCCTTCACGCCGCCGGTGGCGATCTTCAGGCTGCGGACGGGTTTGTAGGGCACGTTGTCCGGACTGTAGGCGGCCGGCTGGTTGTCCTTGCCGGCATATACGCGGAACATGGAGAAGTCGCAGGTATGGCGGGGCCACATCCAGTTGTCCGTCTCTCCGCCGAACTTGCCCATGGATGCCGGAGGGGCGGCCACGAAGCGCACGTCGCGGTAGGTCTTATACACAATGAGATAGAAGACATTCTCGTTGTAGAAACTCTCCACCTCGGCCTGGCAATGCGGGTTGGCCTCGTTGGCGGCCTTCACCAGTTCTTCCATCTTGGCCTCCTGGTTTTCGGCCTTCTCTATAATGGAGGTGACATCCTCCATGGAGATGAGGAAGGTGACGCTGAGGCCCGGAGCGGGGATTTCCTCGGCGGTATTCTTGGCCCAGTAGCCGTCCATCAGGTAATTGTGCTCGTCGGTGGAGAGGCTCTGGATGCTGCTATAGCCGCAGTGGTGGTTGGTAATCACCAGGCCCTGGGCCGATATCATCTCTC
Organism: Bacteroidales bacterium; assembly: GCA_016285175.1. Taxonomy (GTDB): domain Bacteria; phylum Bacteroidota; class Bacteroidia; order Bacteroidales; family UBA932; genus Cryptobacteroides. Next base: position 2,658 of record JAEEQF010000055.1, on the reverse strand, counting down.
CCGTGCAGCCGCCGCCGAACTGGACGATGGCGTCTTTGAGGGAAGACTTGTTAATGGAATAGATTTCCTCCGGAGAGAGCTTGCAGCCCGCTGCCTTGAGGTCCTTCTTGTTCATCTGGTTCAGGAGCGGCAGCAGCCACATCCCTTCATCGGCCATGGCGCTCACCGAAACGGCGAGGGCGGCGACAATAGCTAAAAATCGTTTCATGCTTTTAAAAGTTTGGAAGACAAAAATAACAAAAAATCCCTATATTAGAGCAAGATTGGAAGAAACTTGGATTTTTATATACGGAGTATGAATTTATATACGGAGTATGAAAAAGAGTCTGTTCATATCGCTATGCCTTATGGCGGGCCTGCTGGTTTCCTGCATGAAAGGGGAATTTGCGCCCAGCCCGGAATCCTATACCTATCCGGACGGCTTTCAGGCGGGAAAGACCTATACGGCCATTGCAACCTTGAAAAGGGCACCCGACGGAGTGGTCTACCTGCAAGTAAATGAGAATCTGAAGATAGTGGCCGAGCACCCCGGACTGGATCCCTTATGGGAACAGGCAGGTGGGCCGGCAAGGGTGTATTGCCAATTCCATCTTATTGAAAAACATGCGGTTAAGTATTACTGGGCCGAGATGGAGTGGTATGAGTTCGTGGCCATGTGGGACGGTACCATGGTACAGGACGGCGGAGATGACGGCCTGGACATCATGGACGACTGGATGACTTCCCTGGAGGATGGTTTTCTCACCATCCATTATTCTGCCTGGTGGGGTCGCGGCAATATTAAGCACTTCATCTTTTTGGAGAGGGACGGCCTGTATACTTTTCGGTTGATACATGAGGCCAACGGTGATGAAAGAATAGAAAAAACCGACGCCCTGTACTGCCTGAACCTTGATTTCATTGCAGACATATTTGACGAAGAACATAATACAATAACAATTAAGTGGAAAACCTGTGCAGGACAGCCTGCTGAAAAAACATTCCTCTTCAAGGGCCGGGATAATTAACCCGGACGAACAGGAACTCTCCAGACTGGTCCGCAGTAAAGACCCCGACGGAATCCGGTGTTTCTACAACCGGTACGCCGGATATCTTACTGCGGTATGTTCCCGTTATCTTACCAGCAAGGCCGATGTGGAGGATACCCTGCAGGAGTCTTTCCTCCTGATGATTGACCACATGGGCCGCTTTGAATACCGCGGCGCCGGAAGCCTGAAGGCCTGGGCTTCCCGGATTGTGGTGAACCAGTCCCTGAAAGCGCTGCGAAAAAGCGGCCGGCTCACTTATGTGGAAGATCTTCCGGACATGGAAGAAGAGGAGGGCTTTTCTCTGCCGGACATCCCTCCGGGGGTAATTCAGGAGATGATCCGCTCCCTGCCGGACGGTTACAGGACCGTCTTCAACCTGTTTGTTTTTGAGAAGAAAAGCCACAAGGAAATAGCCGCCCTGCTGGGAATCAAGGCCGATACGTCGGCCTCCCAGTTTTTCAGGGCCCGGGCTACACTTGCAAAAAAGATAAAGGACTATCTAAAGGAACAGCATGATGGATAAGAATTGGACAGACCGGCTTCCGGACCTGCTGCAGGACTACCAGGAAGCGCCGCCGGAGGGGCTGTGGGACGCAGTCAGCTCCGGGATGGTTTCCCGCAAACGCCGCATCCCCGCGGTGGTATGGTATGTGGCCGGCGGCCTGGCTGCCGCTGCCGCCGTGGCCCTTCTGCTGTTCCTTCGGCCTTCCGCCCCGGCCCCTTCCGTCACCGTCGTCCCCGGTGACCTGGCCCAGGTGACTCCCACCCCTGTTTCTCCCGATCCTGTTTCTCCCGATCCTGAAACCATCCCCGCCGCTCCTGTCATTCCCGGCCCCAGGCGGATATCCCCCACAGCAAAAAGTGATAAAGATGTCCCGGAAAACGGGACACCTCCTGCAAAAACCGGCCAAAATGACGGAGATGTCCCTGAAAATGGGACACCTTCATCACCTGAGCCGGGGATAAACGGGCAGGTCGGACAAAACGGCCCGGAAGATGTGCTGGAGCCGGAGATTATCGGCCCGGAAGATATTCCGATTACCGTCATTCCCGGTGCCGAACCCATCATTCCCGAAACCGAGCGGGAATCCCATACCCTTCGCGTTCGTGTTACCCTAGCCTCTTCCGGGGTGCAGCAACATGCATCGGCTACCATGGAGGGTTATGGCTTGCCGTCCGCCATCATCACCAAGGCTTCCGACGAGCAGGATGCACCGGACTACCGGATGCTGGGGCGGAACAAGCCCAGCACCGCCGACACCCGCTATTCCCGCCTTCCGCGCTGGTCGCTGGGCGTTAACATCGGCCTGCCGTATCGCTTCTCCCTGGAGACCGGCGTGGTCCTTTCCCCGCTCCGCACCACCGCCGCAGCCGAAGTGGGCAGCTATCACTATGAAACCCGCACGGACCAGTATTATCTAGGTATTCCGCTCCATCTGCAGTATTCCGTTTGGGAAGGACGGCGGCTGGGCATCTATGCCTCCGGCGGGCCCATGTACCAGTTTAGCGTAGCCACCCGGGCACGCACAACCACCACACCGCTTTCCGGCGGCAATACGCAGACCATTGCGGAAGACAAGACGCTGCAGCGGGACGCCCTTTGGTCGGCCGACCTGGCCCTGGGCCTGCA
>JAEEQF010000183.1 GCA_016285175.1 Bacteroidales bacterium | reverse complement strand
AGGGCCCGGATCTACCAGACGGTCCTGATCGGCCTGGGCTGGGCGTGCATGATTGCTTATTGCCTTTTGTGCTGGCCCAGTGTCTGGCACTGGTTGTGGGCCCTTACCCTGCCCCTGTATCTGCTGCACCTTCGCGGAGTGTGGACACTCTCCGGCAAGGCCCTGGACCCCATGCTGCCCCTTCTTGTAATGACCACCTTCGCCCTCAGCCTTCTTGCAGGTCTGGGCTTTTGCGCGCATCTTTTCTAGCTGCATCTATTTAGTTTTTGTGAACATTATAGCAATTTTATGGTAAAATTGTTTTATTTTTGTGTTCACAGATGCTATCGGCGCGTTCATATGGTTTCTGTTTTGCCCTGCTTTCGGTATTGATTCTTTTCTCCGGGGGGAGCTGTACCCGTCATGCTCCGGAATCGCCGGCCTCTTTTAAGGAAGGGATCGATACGCTTTTTACGCGTGCGGCGGCGTTGGAAGCCATGCCGTATCACCGGGACAGGGCGCTCACCATCATTGATTCCGCCTATATCATCGGCAACATATCGGATTTCACGGCCGATCTGCTGCGGATGAAAGTCTATTGCCAGACCCTGGACGGGATGCAGCTGGACTCCACCCTTGTGATAGGTACCCGCCTTATGGAGCATGATTCCGTGGCGCTGGATCCCAGGAAGCGGTTTTCCGTCCTGGATTTGCTGGTGAATGCTTCGCGTCTGGCCAATGACGATGAGGCGCTGCTGGAGTGGACTTCCCAGAAGGCCGGTGTATGCCGTGAACTGGGGGAGGAGATGGAAGCCCTCCGTACGGAGGTGGAAGAAGGTGCAGCCCTCACGCGGCTGGGGCACATGGATGAAGGCCTTGAGCAGATTGACAATATCATTTCCCAGCTGGACGGAATCCGGCGTTTCAGCGAGATGGACACCTGGATCATCGCCATCCGCCGGAAAATCAATATCCTGCAGGGGCTTTCCGGATCATCCGCGCAGATAGCCGCTCTGTCTCTGCGCATCCTTTCCCGTCTGGACGATTATTCGCATGACCCGGACTCCTATCACGACGGCTCTTTCCGGGAGCCGGACGAGGACGAACGCCCCGTATACATAGATTTTTACCAGGCAAAGTGCTATGCCTACTTGGCCGAGGTTTACGCAGGGACGGATCCCCGGGAAGCGGAACGTTACCTGGCCCGGCTGGAACAGACCAATTATGGGCGCACGTACGATGCCCGGATCATGATGGCGCCCATCCTGTGCCGCCTGGGTCAGTATGACAGGATGGAAAGGATCTATCGGGAGATGGACGCCCGGTGGGATCCGGCCGATACGCTGTCCAATTCTTTCCTGACGATGCTTCACGACAGGGCTGTGGCTGCGGAGGCCCAGGGACATGCATCCGCTGCCCTGGAGCTGTGGAAACGCTACGACATTATCAAAGGAAAGATTGCCGACAAGACCATCAGCGGAAAGTCCATTCTGTATGCAGCCCGCTACCAGTCGGACAAGCAGCGGATGGCATTGGAAGAAGAGCAGGCAAGAAGAGTACGGTATTATGTCCTGACCTGGTTTTTGGGCGGGCTTGCCCTGGTCTTTTTCCTCTATATCCTTGTAGCACACTTTGTCCGCAGCAGGAAAGAGGGTGAGGAGGGGAAGCACCCTGCTACGGAAAAGCCGCTGGCTCCGGCAAAGCGGCCTGCGTCCATGGATGATGTAGAATTGTTTGAATATCTGAGTGAGGTGATCCAGCGTGAGCAGCTCTTCCTGAATCCGCTGCTGGACCGTCAGACGCTCATGACCCGCCTGGGCGTTTCGGCGCATCGCGTGGGAAGTGCCTTTTCCAAAGGAAGTGCGTTTGGTTCCCTTCCCGGTTATATCCGCCATCTTCGTCTGGAGTACGCCTGCTCGCTGCTGGTTTCCCGTCCGGACTTGAGTGTGAAGTCCGTTGGAGAAGCATCCGGCTTCTCCAACAACAGCACTTTCTGTTCCGATTTCAAAAATTGCTATGGCGTAACCCCTTCTGATTTCCGCCAGGACCGGGGAGAGAGACCGTTCTAATCGGCCTTCATCCACACTATCATATCGCCGCTGCCCCGGTGGCACCAGGCATAGTAGGGGATGAGGTGGAGTTCCACGCGGCGGCGGTCCGCCGTGGTGGCTTCGGTCCACAGCTCGTCAATGCCGCATAATTTATCGGCCTGGCGCTGCACGTGGATGGGGATGTTGGGGTACAGCTGCACATCCAGGACCGGGAAGTCGTTGTCCGGCCATTCGGCGCAGTACACCAGCGGTCCGCGTTCTACGGCCAGTCGGCCCCGGTCCGCTTCCACATTTTCGTCGGCCTTTACCAGACGCGGCTCCATATCCAGGTGGAGGCGGATTACGTCGCCTTCGGCCCATTTCCGCTCAAGGGTGAAGTAGCCCTCCTCCAGTTCCGCTTCCACGGGTTCACCGTTTACGGAGACGCTGTAGGAGGTCTGCTTTTCGTCGGCAAAGCTGTACAGGCCGCCGGGCGTCACCTCTCCTC
>JAEEQF010000054.1 GCA_016285175.1 Bacteroidales bacterium | reverse complement strand
CATTTTATCGCATTTTATCGCATTATAACTCCTTGAAAGTTAACACAATACTTAACACAACTGAGTAAAAATGGCACTCTGTGAAGTCTGGAAGCCACTGTAATGTTTTTTTAACGAGGAAGAGTATTAGGTAGTCAACTCTCTGAAATACAGTAATCTAAGCGCATCGGGTGTGATTCTTTGAGTCACGCCCGATGGCCTTTTAAGGACACTGAGGGCCAGGTACGGAAACAAAAGAGAACACAAAAACGGACGCAAAATGATCCCTCAGCCGTGCTGGTAGAAACTAGTGGGCGGGTGTTCGGGGACCTTTGCCGCGAAACCCCGCGGCGGAGGTTGTCCGGGCGGGAAAAAATCACTATCTTCGTGATTGGAAGCCGGGAGGACCGCCATGATGACAACGATTCCAGAATATATACAGATGCAGGACGAGAATGTGCGCCCCTTGCTGCAGGAGGTGTATGCCTGCATCCGGACGGCCATTTCGGAGGCGGAGGAGCGGATCAGCTGGTTGATTGCCGACCTGGCCCGATGGAGTTACGAACACAATCGCAAATAGATGGCGACGGAGGAAGATTTCTTTGCCGGGAAGCCGGTGGAATGGGGGCTGTATGAGGCCTTGAAGAAGGAGCTGGTGTGGCGGTATCCGGAGATGGAGGTCCGGGTGGCGAAGACGCAGGTGTCCTTCTTCGACCGGCTGATGTTCGGGTGCGTGTCGTTCACGCGGGTGCGGCGGAAGGCGGAGATGCCCGCCCATTTTCTCACGCTGACCCTGGGCCTGTCGGAGCCGGTCGATTCGCCCCGAATCGCCGTGAAATGCGAACCTTATCCGGGCCGATGGACGCACCATATCGTGCTGGCCTCCCCCGACGAGATAGATGCCGAGCTGCTGGCCTGGATCGAGCGGGCCCATCAGTTCGCGCAGCGATAAACCCCGCGACTATGCAAGACAACAACCAGATAATCAAACTTTTCCCGGGCGAGCTCGGGGAGGCATTGCCGGGCCGCTGCTTTTTTGCTATATTTGCATTATTGGAATAATGGACCTTGGATAAACGGATATATGACAGTAAAAGAAGTATTGGAAGAGCTCAAGGGCCGGGATGTGGTCCTTTTTGTGGCCGATAAAGACGAAATCTCGCAGGCCGATGTCCCCTTCCCCGTGGTATATACCGGAATGGGCAAGATGCGCATGTTCAGCGGCCTGGTGAAATGGTACGAAACCCGCTCCAAGACAGGGAAACCCGTCATCCTGAATATCGGCAGCGCCGGATCGGCCAAATATCCCATCGGCACCATTGTCAACTGCACCCACTTCGTCAACGGCGGCTGCGAACTGGTGGACGACCATATCCACCTTCCCGGAGAAGGAGCTTCGGTCTTTTCCGGGGACTATTTCATGAGCACGCAGACCTTCAGTCCGGAGCAGGTGAAGGCGCTTTCCCGGCAGTACGACCTCTTTGACATGGAGGCCTATGCCGCCGCCCTGTTCTGCCAGATGCACAGCCTCCCCTTCTACTGCCTCAAGGCCGTTTCCGACAACCTGGACGGAAGCCTCAAGGACTGGCGCGCCATCCTGGGGGACATCCGGACACAGTTCACGGAGCTGCTGAATACCATTTAATTACGCAGCAGGTTCACAAAAAGGAGGGCTACACGGCCCCCAGGAGGAGGGTCCAGAAGAAAAAGCGTAGGAACCGGCCAACGAGGAACAGGATAGCGGTGAGCCACGGGTTGGTCTTATAGAAGCCCAGCGCAAGGGTGAAAAGGTCGCCGACAAAAGGGAGCCAACTGACAAGGGCCAGCCAGATGCCGTATTTGTCGATATAGACTTTCTGCTTCTCCAACTTGGCACGATCCACCTTGAAGTACTTTTCGATCCAATCCCATCGGCCCAGCCTGCCCAGACCAAAGGTGGTGAGGTTCCCCAGCCAGTTCCCGAGCGCAGCCACTACCAGGCAGGCCCAGGGATTGGAGGTCATCTGCAGCATCGTAATATAGAGTACATCGGCACTGAAAGGAACAATGGTCGACGCCAGGAACGTGCCGACAAACAGCCCCCACAAGCCCCAGGCCCCAAGGTCCGGGAGTTGCGACAGAAGGTCTGTAAGGCCCGTTATTAAAAGATACTGCGGCATTTAGGATGGCCATTCGCTTGTTCCGGCAAAGGTACACAAATTCTGTTGTATTTTTAATACCCTAAAAACAGTCTGTATGGTGCCCGGGCGGTCGAAACAACAAAATATTAGGGAAAACGCGGATTTTTTAAGCATTTTTATTACAAGCAGGTTATATCCCAGGGAAAGGAGGACGCGCTATGATATTTCCTTGAAAATGATTATTTTTGATTGGAAAAACCGAAACCGTAATATGAAAACCTTTATCAGAGCATTCCTATTTCTCTCCCTGGCCTTAAGCCTTGCCGCCTGCAGCAGCGCGGAAAAGCCCTGCCCCGTGCTAACCATCGAAGGCGGGCAGGTGCAAGGCGTTGCCACCAGCCTGGACGGCGTGTACGTATACAGGGGCATCCCGTATGCCGCGCCGCCCACCGGAGAGCTGCGCTGGAAAGAGCCTCAGCCCGTAAAGCCCTGGGAAGGCATTCTCAAGGCCGATGCATTCGGCCATCCCAGCTACCAGGCGGTGCACTACCCCGGGAACTACTTCACGGAGTGGGGATACGGCCAGGAGAAGCAGTGCAGCGAAGACTGCCTGTACCTGAACGTATGGACCAAGTATCCGGGCCAGGAAGGCCGAAAGGCCCCCGTAGCCGTCTGGATCCACGGCGGCGGCTACCGCGAAGGCTGGGGTTCGGAGCCCGAATTCGACGCCCAGGAATGGGCCGCCAGGGACGTGGTCCTGGTATCCATCAACTACCGCCTGGGCATTTTCGGCTTTATGGCGCATCCGGAGTTATCGGCCGAAAGCCCCAACGGCGTATCGGGCAACTACGGCATCCTGGACCAGATCGAGTCCCTCAAATGGGTCAGGAAAAACATCGCCCAGTTTGGCGGAGACCCGGACAACGTGATGATCTTCGGCCAGAGTGCCGGCGGCGGCAGCGTGCGCACCCTCTGCGCCTCCCCGCTGGCCAAGCCGTACTTCCACAAAGCCGTAATCATGAGCGCCAACGGCCTTAACGTGGTGAAGGACCAGCAGTTCCGCCTTGCCTCCGGTCCTGTGGTATCTCCCATGATGGTAAAGATGATGTTCGGCGGCCACACCCTGCAGGAAGCCCAGGCGGAAGCCAAGACCGTAATGGACTGGGCCGGCCTCACGGACCTGAAGAAAATGCGTGCCGCCTCCACGGAAACCATCTTTGCCGCCAGCGACCTGTACACATCGGCCACCGGGCAGCGCGGTATCACCATTACGCCCATCATCGACGGCTACGTGTCCGTGAAAATCTTTGACGACGCCGCAGCGGACGGCTCCCTGGCCGATGTACCGTACATGATCGGCTACACCAGGGACGACATGGCCGATATGTCGGAAGGGATTGCCGCCTTCTGTGAAAACCGCCGGGAGAAAGGCGGAAAGGCCTGGGCCTACGAATTCGCCCGGGGGCTGCCGGACGACGGTTCCCACCCGGAGGACAAGCTTAAGGGCGCCTTCCATTCGTCGGACCTGTGGTTCGTATTCAAGTCCCTCCAGCACTGCTGGCGTCCCTGGACCCGGGGCGACTGGGACCTCTCCGAAAAGATGGTCACAGCCTGGACCAACTTTGCCAAGTACAGTGATCCCAACGGGCCCGAAGACGGAGAGTGGACCCCTTGCACCCGGGAGAACCCCTCCTTCATGATCTTCAGGCTGGACGATGCCGATGCGGAGGCCTCCGGAATGGGCCAGCCCGTACGGTAAATAATGAAGAGTATTGCCATTTTTTGTAACTTTGTAACCATGAAACGGTTTCATTGGTTACTTTCCACTTTGGCCGCCCTTGTGTTAGTGGGCGCATGCGGCAAAGACAACCCGGTTCCGACACCCCCGCCCGATCCGGATCCCACACCTGTTATCCCTCCCGAACCGGAGCCGGAAAAGGACCCGCTTGCCCTCTGGGGCCTCAAGGACCTGGCGAGTGCCTGCGGCCTGATGATCGGCACGGAATTCACCTATGGGGAATATAGCGACGATTCCCTCAAAGTGGTAATGAAACGGGATTTCGAAGCCGTCACCTTTGGCAACGAGATGAAGAACGACCAGATTGTCACCAATGCCGGTCAGTTCAACTTCACCCGGGCCGACCAGATGGTGGGCTGGGCCAAGGAGTGCGAACTGAAACTGTTCGGCCATACGCTGGGCTGGCACTCACAGCAGCAGAACGACTACCTGGTGAACAAACTCGTCGCCGGAGCGACCGATGCCGACGAAGCCGCCGCCCTGGTGAGGGATTTCCACAAGAAATGGGTGGACGCCATGGTGGGCCACTTTGACGTATACGGCTGGGACGTGGTGAACGAAGTATTCATTGACAGCGGCGCCTGGAGGAACAAAGCCAACAGCCAGCTTTCCAACAACTACCACGTCTTCTTCTGGGGAGACTACTACCCCGGCGGTCCCAAGGAGTTTGTGGACACGGCCTTCCGCACGGCACGGGAAGCGCTTGAGCGTGAAGGGAAAAGCGCCATCCTTTACATCAACGACTACAATCTGGAAGGTGGCTGGGCGCACGGCAAACTGGAGGCCCTCTGCCAATATGCCGAAGGCAATCCGGACGTTACCGGAGTGGGTTCCCAGATGCATACTTCGGGGGACCTGTACAGCCCTTCGGAAATGAAAAACATGCTGGAGCGGATGGTGAAAACCGGCAAGAAAGTACGCATCTCGGAACTGGATGTGGCTTCGGGGAAGAAAATGAGCCAGGCCGATATCATCCTGGATGTCTTCAAACAGTACCTGGATATCGTTCCCGAGGCGCAGCGGGGCGGCATCACCTTCTGGGGCGTGAGCGACAAGAACTCCTGGCTGGGCGCCAACAAACAACCCCTCCTGTACAATTCCCAGTATCTGCGCAAAGACGCCTATCTGAAGCTCCACGCATACCTTTTGGAGCGTTCTGGACTGAATAAGAAGTAATTACAATAATTCAAAACCTACTATCATGAAAAGCATGAAATGCTTGCTGGCCGCCGCGGCCGTGCTCCTTGCCGCCGCCTGCGGTCCCAAGAAGGCCGATGCACCCAAGGTGCTGGTCCTCTACTATTCCCAGACGGAGAACACCCAGATTGTGGCGCAGACCATCGCCACCGCCCTGGGGGCCGATCTGGAGGCCATCCTCCCCGTAGTTCCCTATGACGGAAGCTATCAGGAAACCATCGCCCGCGGCATGACGGAACGTCAGTCCGGCGTGCTTCCGGAGATTCATCCGCTCAATGCCAACATCGCAGACTACGATGTAATCTTCCTGGGCTATCCCATCTGGTACGGCACCTATGCCCTGCCTGTTGCCACCTTGCTGGATCAGGTGGACCTGAGCGGCAAGAAGGTGGTTCCGTTTTGCACCTTCGGCAGCGGCGGACTGGATGCCAGCGTCAAGGACCTCTCGGCCAAACAGCCTGGTGCAGAGATCCTTCCCGGCTATGGCGTAAGGGCCGCCAGAATGGCTGCCGTCCCCGCCGAAGTGGACCGTTTCCTCAAAGCCGGCGGTTTCTTGCAGGGTGAGGTCGTCAAGCTGGACGACTTCCCGGCACCGCATCCGGCCACCGAGGAAGAGGCCGCCATCTTTGACGCCGCCGTGGGTACCTATCCCATGATCAACGCATCGGCCGTGAGCGCCACCTCCCGTCCCGTCCCCGGCGGTGTGGAGTACATCTTCACAGCCAAGGACAAACCGCGCGAGGGCATGACCCCTCCTCCGGGAATGGAGCCGCAGGAAATGAAGGTGTACGTACTGGCCGAAGAAGGCAAGGCCCCCGAATTCACCCAGGTGGTCCGCTAATCCGGCACAGACAAAAAAACAGGTCCTGATGATGTTCAGGACCTGTTTTTTGTCTCTCTCCCCTACTTGTAGAGGAAGCGGCGGATGGACATCTTGGGCGTCTTCTCGAAGGGTTTGTCCATGAGTTCCACCTTGGCGATCTGGCTGTATCCGGGCAGCTGCTTGTTGGCTCCTATCCGGATGTTTTCCGGGATATCGGCCTTGGCCTCGTTGTCCAGGAGGGCCTTGGCGATGGCCTGTTCGTCCAGGAATACCAGGGCTACCAGCTTGCCGCCACGGTCCACCACCACGGATTCCATCACATACGGCTGGTTGTTCACCACGGCTTCCAGCTCTTCCGGATAGATATTCTGGCCGGAAGCGCCCAGGATCATGTTCTTGGAACGGCCGCGGATGAAGATATTGCCTTCCGCATCCATCACGCCCAGGTCTCCGGTGCGGAGCCAGCCGTCTTCCGTGAAGGCGTTGGCAGTGGCCTCCGGATTCTTGTAATAGCCGATGGTGATGTTGTCTCCCCTGGCCTGGATTTCACCCACAACATGCTGCGGGTCTTCCGAATCTATGCGGATTTCCGTGATGTCCACGGGGCGGCCGCAGGAACCGGGCACATACGAGCGCCACGGGGAATAGGCCATGAGCGGACAGCCTTCCGTCATGCCGTAACCCACCGTATACGGGAATTTGATCTTCTTGAACAGACGTTCCACCTCCGGATTGAGGGCGGCGCCGCCCATGATATATTCCGTGACATTCCCGCCGAAAGCCTCGTGAAGACCGTCCTTAACCTTCTTAAGGATGATATTGTTGATACCGGGGATCTTGGTGAGGAACTTGATGGCAGGCTTGTCCATGGTGGGCTTGAGCTTGCTCTTGTAAATCTTCTCCATCACCAGCGGAACGGTGACCAGGAGGTAGGGCTTTACATCGGCAAAAGCCTTCAGAAGCGTTGCCGGAGTGGGGGCCTTGGCCATCCAATAGATGGAGGTGCCATTGCAGAGCGGATAGATGAACTCAATCACCAGGCCGTACATATGGGCCATGGGGAGCATGGAGACCATCTTGTCACCGGCCGGCATGTAACGCTGGTCGTAATCCACGTTGGCGGAGAAGTTGCGGTATGTGAGCATCACACCCTTGGGGTCTCCGGTGGAGCCGGAAGTATAGTTGATGGTAGAGAGGTCGTCCCAGTTGTCCGTGGGGAACTTCACATCGTCCGGGCCGAAGCCGTTGGGATACTTGGCGGCGAACAGTTCGTCCAGGTGATCCACCGCGTCCTGGATCTTGGGATCCCGGCACAGGAGCACATTCCAGTTGTCCACGTCAAAGACCACCTTGAGCTGCGGCATCTTCTCCGGGTCCAGCTGGGCCCAGCGGGCGGCGTTGGTGAACAGGGCGATGCTGTCCGAATGGTTCACCAGGCCCATGATGCTGTCCGGCTTGAAATCGGCCAGGATGGGGACTATTACGGTTTCGTAGGTGTTCACGGCCAGATAGGCGAAGCCCCAGCGGGCCCCGTTGTTGGCACAGAGGGCAATCTTGTCACCTTTCTTGAAGCCGGCCTTTTCAAAAATGATGTGGAAACGGGCGATATCAGTTGCCATCTGGGCATAGGTGAAGGAATCACCGCCGATGGTATTGAGGGCAGGCTTGTCCCAGAATTTCCGGGTTGCAGCCTGAAGTCTTTCAAGATAATGAGGATACTTTGCCATAACTGTTGTTTAGGTTTAACATAAGTACAGTATGCAAATATAGCAAAATTTCCAGAAAAAACCTATTTCCAGGGGACTACCACCCGGCCGGATAGTTCATGGTGATACAGTGGAGACCGCCGTGGCCGGATAGCAGGGCGTAGCAGTTGATGATTTCCACAGTATGGTCCGGAAAGGCCTTCTGCAGCTGCCCTGCGGCAAGCTCATCTAACGCCGAGCCGGTTCCCGGCATGAGCACTCCCCCATTGACTATCAAGAAATTGGCGTACGATGCCGGAAGGCGGTAATCTTCCAGGTACAAGGGCTCCGGAAGCGGCAGCGGGATAAGCCGATAGGGTTTTCCGTCAAGCGTGCGGAAACTGCGGAGCTGCTCTTCCATGGCCTTCAGGGGGGCATAATTCTCGTCGGCAGGGTCTTCGCAGGCCGTGTAGGCAATGGTATCTGCCGAACAGAAACGGGCCAGGATATCCACATGGCTGTCGGTGTCGTCCCCCACGATGCCGCCATGGTCCAGCCACAGGATCCGCTTAAGGCCGAAGGCGGCTTTCAGCTTTTCTTCTATTTCCTCCCGCGTGAGATATTCGTTGCGGTTCAGGGAGCAGAGGCATTCGGAAGTGGCCATCAGCGTACCGGCCCCGTCACAGTCTATGCTGCCGCCTTCCAGCACGAAAGGACGCATATCCACATACTGCACATCGGCAGCAAAAACGCCTGAGCGATAGATATTTCTGGTAATCTGATTGTCCAGGTCGGCCCCGAATTTGAGGCCCCAGCCGTTGAAGACGAAGTCCAGGATCTGCTTCTGATCGCCGTTAAATACCGAAATAGCCCCATGGTCCCGCGCCCAGGTGTCGTTGAGCGGGCTTTCCGCATAACGGACCGGCCAGGCGGCAGGATCCACACCCCGGGCCGAAAAATCGGCCAGGCACTCGGCCTTGCTGCGGCAGACAATCAGGAGCGGCTGGTACTTCACGATGGTACTGGCCACCTGTACATAGCAGTCCAGCACACGGGGCAGGTTGTACCAGGCCGTGTCCGGATGCGGCCAGGTAAGCTGCACAAAAGCCTGCGGTTCCCACTCGGCGGGTAAGCGTTTAGTCATCGCCAAAACGCTTTAACAGAACGTCATAGGCATCTATGCGGCGGTCTCGCAGGAAGGGCCAGCCGCGACGCACGTATTCGCACTGGTCCATGTCGATTTCCACTACGCGGACACCTTCTTCGGCCTTTTCAAACTCCGTGAGCAGTTCGCCCTGGGCGCCTGTAGCGAAGGAATGGCCCCAGAAGTCGATGCCGGTGGAATGGCCGGTAGGGTCCGCTTCCACGCCGGTGCGGTTCACGGTGATAACCGGCAGGCCGTTGGCCACGCTGTGACCGCGCTGGACCAGCTGCCAGGCCTGACGCTGCTGCGCCTGCTCCCAGTCCGGATCGGTGGGCACGCCGCCGATGGCCGTGGGATAGATGAGCATCTCCGCCCCGGCCAGCGCCATGGCGCGGGCGGCCTCCGGATACCACTGGTCCCAGCAAACCAGCACGCCCAGCGTTCCCACCGACGTCTTTATCGGCCGGAAACCCAGGTCTCCGGGGGTGAAGTAGAACTTTTCGTAGAAGAGCGGATCGTCCGGAATATGCATCTTCCGGTACTTGCCGGCAATACATCCATCGGCCTCTATAACTACGGCGGTGTTGTGGTAGATGCCGGGGGTGCGACGCTCGAACAGGGACAGCACCAGTACCACACCCAGTTCCTTGGCCAGAGCGCCGAAGGTGTCCGTGGATGAGCCGGGGATGGGTTCCGCCAGGTCACAAAGTCCGGCGTTCTCCTCCTGGCAGAAATACAGGCTGTTGTGCAGTTCCTGCAACACCACCAGCTGGGCGCCCCTGGCGGCGGCTTCCCGGATGTAACCCTTGAGGCGGGTGATATTCCCTTCGATGTCGGCCGTGCAGTGCTGTTGCACCATGCCGATTTTTAAAGTTCTCATAATCAATTATTTATATCGGCTGAATTGGCGCAGTTCCGAATCGGCCTTAATCTTGTCTATGATGGCGCAGACCAGCCGGAACGTACGGCTGTCCTTGGTGTAAGAGGCAGGGGTGATGAAATTTACGCGGCCCTGCTTCAGCAGTTTCCGGGCGGTCTCCTTCTTGCCGGGACGGGATGGATCGAACACGGCGATGGCGTTGCCGCCGAACATGTTCACCAGTTTCATGGAGGGCACGTCCGTATCTCCGTCGCCGAAGTAAATCATGTTGGTGAAGGGGATGCGCTTGTCGTCCTCGGCCCAGCTCTCGTTCACCTGCTTGGCGTCCCTGGAGGAGAAGATACCCTTTTGAATCTTAAACAGATACTGGGTTTTGGCCGTGAAGTCCACGGCGATGCCGGGCCATTCGGCCTCTCCGTTCTCGTCGTAAATGTAACTGCCGGCAAACACGTGCTTGAATTCCCGCGCGATGGGGGAACCCTGGATAATCTCGTCCAGGCCGGAAGAGTTGATGTAATGCTCTATGATTACGCCATGCTCCTTACCATATTCATTGATGTTGCGGAACCATTCCCGTACACCTTCGTAGAGCTTGATATCGGCTCCGTAACGCTTGAAATCCTCCCGGGTGAGCTTGATGCCGTTCTTGCGGGCTTCGTCATGCATTAACTTCATGTACGCCAATATGTTAGATGCATCCTGGCCGATGGCGATTCCGTCGCTTTTGGCCCAGAATTCCTCCGGCGTCTGGCCGATGGCCTGGATGAAGCCGAACTCCTGCATGTTGCCCGGCGACAGGGTTCCGTCAAAGTCGTAAATAAGTCCTATTATAGGTTTTCTTCTCATAACTTGCAAATATAGTAAAAAATAAAAAATGCCCGGGGGGGACCCGGGCATTTTAGTTGGCAGTGAAGGCAAATTTATTTGACTTCGATGGTAACAACGCGGTTCTTGGCAGCGGTGTTGAACGGGTTGATGGTGTCGCCGTGAGCGTTGCACTCGATGTTGCCTTCCTTGGCACCAGCCTTGGTGAGGAAATCGAACACGGTCTTGGCACGCTGCTCGGAGAGCTTCTGGTTGCCACGGGCGGTACCGGTCTGCTTGTCGGCATAAGCGTTGATGGCGATCTTGGTGTCGGCATCCACGGCGTTCTCGCAGAAGTACTCCAGGTGAGCCTTTTCACGAGCGGAGAGCTTGGAGGAACCCAGGTCGAAGTATACGCTCAGCGGGGTGGCGTTGGTAACCTCAACAGCGGTGAACTTGCCGTTCTCGAAGAGGTAGGTCTGGCCATTCACGAGGTTCTTGTAAGGAGCGAGTTCCTTCTCCAGGGCAGCGATCTTGTCCTTGAGGGCAGCGTTCTCCTTCTCCAGGGCAGCCACCTTGTCGGCCAGGGCGTTATACTGTTCGGTGGTGAAAGGAACAGGGATAACAACCGGGGTGATGGAGCTGTGGCGGTCGAAGTTGGTCTTGCCGAAGTTGAAGGCGAGGCCGGCAGTTGCGCTGGGGAACATGATGAGGTAACGGGAATCCGTGTTGTAGGCAGCAGCCTTGCCGATGAGGGCCATGATATCGAGGGTGATGCTCATGCGGTCGCTGAGACGGAAGATGTTGAGGATACCAGGGCCGGCGGCGAACTCGAGGTTGTTGGCAGCACCCTTGGCGAAGATGTTACGACGGGCGGAAACATCCAGGACACCGAAAGTCATGTAAGGGGCGATATTCCATACACGGGTCTCTTTGTAGCCACCGAAGGAGTTGGAGGCATTCCACATCACGTCACCGTGGAAATAGTTGAAACCGAACATCTCGTTCCTGTTGGTCTTGCCCTTGTTCCAGAAGCCGTGCCAACCGGCGCGGAGACCGATAGCGGGAGTGAACCACTTACCGAGGCTGAGGTCCGTAGCAAGGCCGATACCGCGGAGGGCGGGATGCCTGCTGAGGGAAAGGGTGGAGTTTACACCGGCACCGATGTTTAAGAAGATGTTGTCAAAAGCACCGTTGGTCTCATAGGCACCGCGGACAACGTTACCGTTCTCGTCACGGTTTGCATTCTCCTGAGCATTTGCGCTGAAGGAGAAGAGGAGGCTTGCAGCTGCAAGGGCTCCGATAAGCATTTTGATACCTTTCATAATAAGTATTAAGTTTTAAAGTTTTGTTTCTTCCTTTTTCACTTGAGCCAAAATGGCTCCCAACAGTCCACAATGGGGGCTAATCAACCGCAAAATTAAGCATAATTTCTTTAGTTAACAAACTTTTCAACAATTTTTTAAAAATTTTGAAAGTCTGTGTATCTTTGCAGAAACAAATTCCAGGTGCCGTGAAGTTCCATTTGAAATCAGATTACAAGCCCTCCGGAGACCAGCCGGAAGCCATCGACGGGTTGTGTCAGGCCCTCAGCGAAGGAGTGCAAAACGTTACGCTCCTGGGGGTAACCGGCAGCGGGAAAACCTTCACCATGGCCAACGTAATCCAGCGCCTGCAGCGCCCGGCGCTCATTTTGAGCCATAACAAGACGCTGGCCGCACAGCTCTACGGAGAGTTCAAGGCCTTCTTCCCGGACAACGCCGTAGAGTACTTCGTCTCCTATTACGACTACTATCAGCCGGAGGCTTACATCCCCGTCACGGATACCTATATAGAAAAGGATCTGAGCATAAACGACAAAATCGACGAATTGCGCGTAAGCGCGGCATCGGCCCTCATGAGCGGGCGCCGGGACGTGATTGTGATCTCCTCCGTGAGCTGCCTGTACGGCATCGGCAATCCGGACGACTTCCACGACCAGACGGTTACGGTCCGTAAGGGAGAACAGATGTCCATGACCCGCCTTCTCTATAAAATCGTTGATGCTCTGTACTATAGGACGGAAACAGATTTTAAGCGGGGCAGTTTCCGCGTGCGCGGGGACACGGTGGACATCTTTCTGGGCGGGGCCGATTATGCCGCCCGCATAGAGTTCTTCGGGGACGAGGTGGACCGTATCGCCCTCATAGACCCCGTCACCGGGGCCGTCTTCGAGGAGATGGACAAGATAGACCTCTACCCCGCCAAGAACTTCGTAACTTCCAAGGAGAAGGGCGCGGCGGCGGTGAGCCAGATCCAGGACGACCTGGTGAAGCAGGTGGAGTATTTCGAATCCATCGGCAAATTCCTGGAGGCCAAACGGCTCAAGCAGCGCGTGGAATATGACATAGAGATGATCAAGGAGATGGGCTACTGCCCCGGCGTGGAGAACTATTCGCGCTACTTCGACGGCCGCAAGCCCGGACAGCGCCCCTTCACCCTCATCGACTATTTCCCGGACGACTTCCTGGTATTCATCGACGAGAGCCACGTCACCCTCCCCCAGATCCGCGCCATGTACGGCGGGGACCATTCCCGCAAGGAAACGCTGGTGGAGTACGGTTTCCGCCTCCCCGCCGCCAGCGACAACCGTCCCCTCACCTTCGACGAATTCGAATCCGTCACGGGCCAGACGGTGTACGTGAGCGCTACCCCGGCCGATTATGAACTGGAAAAATCGGAAGGCCTGGTGGTGGAACAGATCGTGCGTCCCACGGGCCTGCTGGACCCGCCCATCGAGGTGCGCCCCACCCAGAACCAGGTGGACGACCTGATGGAGGAGATCCGCAGGCGGGCCGAAAAGGACGAGCGCGTGCTGGTGACCACCCTCACCAAACGGATGGCCGAGGAGCTGGACAGCTATTTTACCAAGACCGGCATCCGCTGCCGCTATATCCATTCGGACGTGGACACGGCCGAAAGGGTAGAAATCATCGAAGACTTCAAGAACGGCCTCTTTGACGTACTCATCGGCGTAAACCTCTTAAGGGAAGGCTTGGATATCCCCACGGTGAGCCTGGTGGCCATCCTGGATGCCGACAAGGAGGGGTTCCTCCGCAGCGGACGGGCCCTCACCCAGACCGCCGGACGCGCCGCCCGCAACATCAACGGCCTGGTGATC
>JAEEQF010000182.1 GCA_016285175.1 Bacteroidales bacterium | reverse complement strand
AGTTTGCCGATGAACTGAACCGCGTCATTGTCCACGGGGTGTTGCACCTGATTGGCTATGACGATCACACCAAGGCCGATATTGCCACCATGCGCGCCAAGGAGAACTACTATCTTTCCCTCCGTGAACTTGTATGACGGGAAGTTTTGATATTATTGTTATAGGAGGTGGTCATGCCGGCTGTGAAGCCGCTATGGCTGCTGCCAACATGGGCTCTTCTGTTTTGCTCATTACGCCGGATTTGTATGGGCTTGCCAAGATGTCCTGCAACCCGGCGGTGGGCGGAATTGCCAAAGGTCAGATTGTGCGGGAGATTGATGCGCTGGGCGGATACATGGGTTTGGTCACTGATGCATCCACGCTCCAGTTCCGGATGCTGAACCGCTCCAAGGGTCCCGCCATGTGGAGTCCACGCGCCCAGTGCGATAAACAACTCTTTTCCCGCACATGGCTTAATTTTCTACTAAGTAATTCTAAATTAAGTATTTACGCGGATTTTGCGGCAGGTTTTCTCTTTGAGGATTCAAAAATCTGCGGCGTACGTACGGTTACGGGTGCAATTTTCCATGCTCGGGTCTTTATTTTGACCGCCGGCACCTTCCTTAATGGCAGGATGTATATCGGCGAGCAAACCTTCGAAGGAGGCCGGATTGGAGAGATGGCCTCTTACGGAGTTTCCGATCAGCTCTCTTCCCTGGGAATACCCACGGCCCGCATGAAGACCGGCACTCCTCCCCGGATTGACATCCGCTCCCTGGACCTTTCCTCTCTGGTACCCCAGAAGGGAGACGAGAATCCGGAGCGCTTCTCCTATCTGGATGTTCCCTCTTCCGTTCAGGAAGGACGTCCGCAAATGGACTGCTACCTGCTTCATACCAATGAAAAGGTACACGCTATTTTGAAGACCGGTTTCGATCGCTCCCCTTTGTTTACCGGCCGGATCCAGGGCCGGGGTCCTCGCTATTGCCCCAGCATCGAGGATAAGCTTCGGACCTTCTCCGACAAAGATTCCCACCAGCTTTTCCTGGAGCCTGAAGGCCATAATTCTCCGGAGTATTATCTGCAGGGCTTTTCCTCCTCCCTTCCGCTGGAGGTTCAGCTGGATGCCCTTCATGCCATTGAAGGTCTTGAGAATGCCGTTGTATTCAAGCCAGCCTATGCGGTGGAATATGATTACTTTGACCCGCAGTATCTGCATTATTCCCTGGAGTCCAAAGTGGTTGAGAATCTCTTCCTGGCGGGCCAGGTTAATGGAACCACGGGTTATGAGGAAGCGGCTGCGCAGGGTATTGTGGCTGGCATAAATGCCCATTTGAAATTGAAGGGATCGGAACCGTTTATCCTGCACCGGGACCAGGCTTATATCGGCGTTCTCATTGATGATTTGATTAATAAGGGCGTAGATGAACCTTACCGCATGTTCACTTCCAGGGCAGAATACCGTATCCTTTTGCGGCAGGATAATGCCGATTTCCGACTGACGGAACTGTCCTATAAGATGGGACTGGCCACGGGGGAAAGGTATCGCTTATTGGAGGAAAAATATGCCAGTGCAAGGGCGCTGGAGGGCCTTTCTTATAAGGTTAAGCTGCGCCCGGAAGAGATTAATCCTTATCTGGAATCTGTAGGTTCTACCCCCATTACAGAGTCTAAACATCTCGTTGATCTTGTCTCTCGTCCCGAGCTTTCTCTTGGAGAATTGCTTAATTTTGTTCCACGTGGAACTTTTTCACCAGAAGTTATCACTTCCGTGGAGGTTTCACTCAAGTATGCGGGCTATATTGAGCGGGAAAAGCAGCAGGCTGAAAAGAATAATAGGTTGGAATATATTAAGATTCCTGCGGGTTTTGACTTCAGCGAAATCCAAGGTTTAACCATTGAATGCAGGCAGAAATTGGCAAAATATAAGCCTGAGACCATTGCTCAGGCTTCCAGAATCTCCGGTGTTTCTCCGGCCGATATATCCGTATTATTGGTTTATTTTGGGCGATAATGCCCCGTTTTGTTCCACGTGGAACAGAAACTATAGCCGCTTTAAGGCGGCTTTTATTATGTCTTCTACGCGGGCCGTTGGATTCTCTTTGAGGATTCCAGGCAGTACCTTGCTGATATTTGCCTTGCTGAATCCCAGCATGACAAGGGCGGTTGTAGCCTCTTCCACCAGGGCAGAATTATCTGTTTTGAAGAGGGCCGCAGCCTCGCTTCCCTCCCCTTTCACCACTTTGTCCTTTAGCTCCAAGACCAGCCTCTGGGCGCTCTTGAGGCCGATTCCCTTCACGCTCTTAATCCTGTTTACATTCTCCGAAAGGATGGCCTGCCGGATCTCTTCCGAGGTGAGGGAAGACAGCATCATCCGGGCCGAAGCAACCCCTATTCCAGACACGCTTATCAGCAGCCGGAACAGTTCCCTTTCGTCTTTTGTGGCAAAGCCGAAGTACAGCTCTTCGTCTTCCCGGATATAGTGATGGATGTATGCCACCGCCTGGGTTTTCTGCTGGAAAGCCTCGTAGGTTTGCAGGGAAATGAGGATGGAGTACCCTATACCGGCATTTTCCAGT
>JAEEQF010000181.1 GCA_016285175.1 Bacteroidales bacterium | reverse complement strand
CCGGCCAGCTGTTGCCTGTTCTTTGTAAGACTCATAAGTACAAAGATAAGAATAATTCGTATCTTTGCCCCCTGTTATGGGCAAATCGCGTCTCAAATATCATTTGCTGGCACTGGCCGTTGTGGCAGTGTGGGGCGTCACGTTCGTTTGCACCAAAGTGCTCATCGGCGCCGGGATGCATCCGGTGGCCATTTTCTTCATCCGCTTCGTGATGGCCTATGCCGGCATCTGGGCCTACATCGGCCTCACGGGGCAAAGCCGGAAACTGTGGTACGGCTGGAAGGAGGAAGCGGTTTTCCTGTTTTTGGGCATTACCGGCGGCTCGTTTTATTTCCTTACGGAGAATACGGCCCTTGCCTATACGCAGGCCACCAACGTGGCGTTCCTGGTTTGCTCCGCGCCGCTTTTCACCGCCATCTTCACACTCATTTACAAGCGTTTCCGTAAAGGGCGCTTTGCCGATGGCATGGAAGACATCCGCCTGGGCTGGCCGCTGGTGGGCGGTACCCTGCTGGCCTTGACGGGTATGGCCCTGGTGGTGTTTGACGGGCAGCGGCTGCAGTTTTCTGTCCAAGGAGACCTGCTGGCCATAGGGGCGGCGCTCTGCTGGGCTGCGTACAGTATGTACATGGGACAGATGACCCGCGATTATGGTGCGGTCACCGCAACCCGGAAGGTGTTTTTCTATGGCCTGCTCACCATCCTTCCCTTCCTGGGCGGTGTGAGTGAATCCTTCTCTCCCGCCATCCTGGGCCGGACGGAAGTGTGGAGCAACCTTCTCTTCCTGGGCCTTGTAGCCTCCCTGGTCTGCTTCATCGCCTGGAACCTGGTGATGGACAAGCTGGGCAATGTCTCATCCACCAATTACGTGTACCTGAATCCGGTCTTCACCCTCCTCACGGCCATGGCCTTCCTGGGCGAAAAGATGACGCTTTTGGCCGCCATAGGCAGCGCCGCCATCCTCGCCGGTGTTATCTGGGCCGGAAGGAAAGGGAACTAATCGGCAAATTTCATTTCGTCAAAGAGATAATCGGCATGGCCGATCTCCTGGATGGTGAACAGCAGGTAGCGGATGTCCAGGGAAATGTTGCGGCAAATCTCCGGGTCGAAGGCCAGGTCGCTCATGGTGCCTTCCCATACCCGGTCGAAGTTGATGCCCACCAGCTGCCCTTCGGCGTTGAGTACCGGGGAACCGGAATTGCCGCCGGTTGTATGGTTGGTGGCCAGGAAGCACACCGGCTGGGCCTCGTGCCCGCCCTGGGCATAGATATCCCGAAGCACCTGCGGAATGTCATAGTCAAAGATGTCCGGATTATCCTTCTCGATAATGCCCTTGAGCGTACTCACAGGCCGATAATAGATGGCGTCGGAGGGGCTGTAGCCAGCCACTGAGCCATAGGCGATGCGGAGGGTTAGGTTGGCGTCTGGATAGAAGGCCTTCTCCGGCTCAAACTCCATCTGCCCCTGCATATAATGGTGATAGCACTGCTCGATGGACTGGTTGAGGGCCGATACCTGCGGCGACAGATGCTCGTTCACGTAATCGGTGAAAGCCTGGGCCAGCTCTCGGGCTTCCAGGCTGTCGGCGAAGACGGCGTCCCGCCACTTTTCCAGGGATCCGTATTCCGCGCGTTTCTGCAGGAAGAGCTCCGGCTTGTAGCTGTCATCCAGGGCTTTGTCAAAGGCGCTCATCATGGCCACAAACATCTCTGAATCAATGGGCTCGTAGTAATCCTTCCGGTTGAAGCCGGGGTTCATCGCCATATTGAGCCGCTCGATGGTGCGAACGGTCTCGTTATAGTACTCGTAGGCCCTGTAGATGGGCTCCCGGGCGGTGTACAACTGGGCCAGACGGTCTGTAAGGCCCTCGTAGCGGGTGCCCACGGCCCACTGGGCAAAACGCTTCTCATACTCCTGTTTTTTGGGGACTATCTTATTCTTCCGGAGGCCCTTCTCCTCTCCCTGCCATTTCTTCCAGGCATTGGCCACGGAAGCATACTTGGAGGAGTACTGGATGCGGACGGCCTGGCTCTGGTCCATGTACTTTTTCATAATCTCCAGCCGGGTGGTGCGGAGGGCGATCTTTTCCGGATCCGAGATGTCCTGGGTGTAGCGCACAGCCTCCGAATGCACGTATTCCTGCGTGCTGCCGGGGCAGCCGTACACGAAGGTGAAGTCCCCTTCATTCACGCCCTTCCGTGAAACGGTGAAGGACTTTTTGGGATGGTAGGGAACGTTCTCCGGGGAATAATCGGCCGGAAGTCCGTCCTTGCCGGCATAGATGCGGAAGATGGAGAAATCCCCCGTATGGCGGGGCCACATCCAGTTGTCCGTCTCTCCGCCGAACTTGCCGATGGAGGACGGCGGAGCGCCCACCAGGCGTACGTCGCGGAATTCTTGGAACACATACAGGAAGTACTGGTTGCCATAATACAGGGAGTTCACCTGGGCCACCAGGCCCTTGGCCGGATCTGTCTCCAGCTTGCGCAGCGCCTCTATGTTCTTCTTGATGAGGGCATTGCGCTGCTCCTCCGTGAGTTTGGGCTTGTCGCCTTTAAGCACCGCGGCCGTCACGTCTTCCATCTTTACCA
>JAEEQF010000180.1 GCA_016285175.1 Bacteroidales bacterium | reverse complement strand
CTGGATAGCCCGGCGGACCTCGCTCTCCACGTCGCGCCGCTTCTGGTCCAGTTCGGCGGTGGCTTTGTCCAGGGCGTGGCGCATCTTGGAAATGCGGGAAGCCTTGGCCAACCGGTCCCAAATGGGAATACTCAGGGACAATTGCACATATTCACCCATATTGTTGCGGAACTGGGTGCCAAAAGCAGCCGTCGGCTGGTTCGGATAGGTAAAATAGTTGGTATTCCATCCGCCATACAGGCCGATGGAAGGCAGCAGCTGCCATTTGGCGGTGGTGAGTTCCCGCCGGGCGTTGAGCTCTTTCCAGGAGGCCACATTCACGCCAGGATTGTGGTCCAGGGCGAAGTCTACGACAGACTCCGCGGCCACCGGCTCAATCTGCCACACAGGCATTGATGTATCGATGATAAGCTCCTCATCCACAGGCCAAAACATCAGGTCGGCAAGGGTCATTTTCTGGCTCACATACATATTATAAGTATTGGTGAGGTCGTACTGACGGTCGGCCAGGTCGGCCTCCATCTGAATCACATCGGCGTGACCTTTCTGGCCCAACTCTTCCTGGCGCTTGGCCTTTTTCAAGGCCGATTCCGCCGTTGCCACCTGCTCCTCATGCACATCGGTGAGGCGCTTGTAGTACACCACGTTGTAATAGGCCTCCATCACCGCCAGGCAAATATCGGCCTCCACCTGTTTTTCCTGCGACTGGGCAATAAGAAGGCCGGTTTTGGAGATTTTGTAATTGTTCACCGCCTTGAAACCGTCGAAGAGGTCGTAGCCCGCAGAAACGCCGTAGCTGTTGTGGAACGACGTGGTCTGGATATACGTATTGGTCTCCGGGTCAATGTTACGGCCGAAGTTGTAGTACGCAACGGTCTGAGCGTTGATCTGCGGGGTAAATAGCGCCAGGGCGGCATCCCGCCGGTCAATCTGCGCATCCCCGATGGCCGCCTGCTGAATCCGGATCTTGGTGGAGTTGGAAATGGCATACTCCATACAGTCCCGGAGTGTCATCAGCCTGGCCCCCTCGGCCACTCCATCCTGCGGCTCCTGGGCTCCGGCCACCGCGGCCGAAAGCCCCATCGCCGCCACAAAAACGAATATGTAAAGTCGTGTCTTCATCATACAATGATTTATCACCGTGCCAGAATTGAGCACTTGCCGTGCCAAACTAATTAATGTGTTATTTATCAGTCATTTCCGATTTTGTTGGGGTGCAAAAAAAGTGTAAAGCCCTGTAAAGAACTTTACACTTTCCAACTTTACACTCTGTCCTTTCCGCAGCCTAAATCATCTGGGCGGCCAGCTGTTCTACGCTGAAATTCAGGAGTGAAGAATTTTCTTCCCGCAACTGCTCGGCAACGGGTGACTGCATCACAAGCCCCGTCGCATCACGGGGCGTCATTCCATATCTGGCCACCAGATATGCACTCAGGTCGGCCAGAAGGGTGTCAATGCGGATAGTTGTTTCGCTCATATCAAATCTTCTTTAATTCATTCAATGCTTTGTCAGTGCAGAAGCAGTACTGGGTATAGCTGCTTCCAAATTGATTGACCCGGTCAATAAAAACCCGCAGGGGGCCGTCTTCCAAATACGTCTTGGGATACTCGCGCTTGAAACGGAAGATTTCCTGATCCAAGATGGCATCGGCTACCGGTCCAATCACAATGTCGTAATTGTGGTGGAAAAACTCCTCGTCCCGGTTGCGGATCACAAAACGGGCCCACTCAACACTGAAACCCGGATAGGAAGCCACATTCAGCCCCGCCTCTTTCGCTTTCTTCAAGTTGAAATTGAAGGCATTTACGGTAATCTCTCCCTTTTGCTGGATGCTGACGCGGCGCTTGCCCATCTCCCAGGCCCTATTCCAACTGGGTGTAAGATAGAAGCCCCGTCCAAAGTCATTCTTGGAATGGCATTCTTTCAGATCCGGTTTCCGGACCTCCACGTTTGAGCCGTGCAGCAATCTCATAAACGTCCTCCGTTATTGGCGCAAACGCGGGACAAATCCTGCAGCACGACCGTGCGGGGAAGTGTCTGCTCATAGCGGAAGCTGCTCTCCAGGAAATCAATTCCCTTGTAAAGCAGAAGGAACTGGTAGGCCTTGGCGAAAGTAATCTTATTCTCTTCGGCAAACCAGGAAACACCCGTCGTGATGAACTTCGTTTTCTGTTCCTTGGTAGCGGCGCTCTCGTCAATGCCGGAGGCGGAAAGCACCAACTGTTCTCCCATCGCTTCCAACAGGATAGCCGCATCTTCGGCCGAGATGTGCGTCAAGCCCTTCTCAATCTTGCTGATACTGCTTTTCCCTAAGCCAACCCGTCGCCCGAGTTCCTCCTGGGTAATGCCCTTATTCTTCCGGACGGCCTGGATAGTACTGCCCAGAAGATTGGAATCCGAAGAAGGTGTGAACTTTGTCTTCATATCGTAATCTCTTTGATGCAAAAATAGCAAAAGTTTCCGAAATGAGCAACTTTTTCGCCTTTTTTAGCGGAATATGAGCTCAAATACCGTCTGGTTCACATCGCTGCGCAGCAGGTCGATGGTGCCGTTGTGCTGCCGCATGATCTGGCGGGAGATGCTTAGGCCGATACCGGAACCTTCCTTTTTGGTGGTGTAGAACGGAATA
>JAEEQF010000179.1 GCA_016285175.1 Bacteroidales bacterium | reverse complement strand
CGAGTATTACAGTGAAGATCCTGTCCTTGCCGGCAAGATGACTGCAGCCATGGTCAATGGAGTCCAATCCCAGGGCGTCGGAACTTCCGTAAAACACTTTGCCGCCAACAATCAGGAAACGAACCGCAGCGAGAACGATTCCCGTGTAAGCCAGCGCGCCCTCAGAGAGCTCTATCTGAAACCATTTGAGATCACCGTCAAGGAGGCGCAGCCGTGGACCATCATGTCCTCCTATAACAAAGTGAACGGGGAGTATTCCCAGTCCAATTACGATTTGCTTACGAAGGTTCTCCGGGAAGACTGGGGATTCAAAGGCATCGTGATGACGGACTGGACGGCTCCGCGCGAAAGCGAAAAACAGGTTGCCGCCGGAAATGACCTTCTCATGCCCGGCCGCAAGGCCCAAATTGAGCAGATTGTGGCCGCCGTGAATGAGGGCCGCTTGTCCACCCAAGAACTTGATGCCTGCGTCCGCAGGATGCTCGAGTATATTGTTAAGACTCCTCGTTTCCATCATTACCAGTATGCAGAACAACCGGACCTGAAGGCACATGCCGCGGTTTCCCGCAAAGCGGCCGAAGAGGGGGTGGTTCTTCTGAAAAATGACGGTGTACTCCCTATCAAAGCGGGGAATGTGGCCCTGTTCGGCATCCAGTCCTATGAATTCCTGCACGATGGAATCGGCAGCGGCCATGTGAACACGCCCTACGTGGTCAATATGGTCGATGCGCTGAAAGAGCAAGGTTTCCGCTGCAACGAGCCCCTCGCCGAAGCCTATCGGCTGCATATCCAGGCGGAAAAGGCCAAGTGGCAGTTCCACCCCTATAGCAAGGTGCCCTTGATGGAAGCTATCGGCGTCGGCGCCCCTGTCTATGAGGTGGAGTTCCCGGATTATGTGTACAGTACAACGGCCAAGGAAAGCAATCTGGCATTGGTGACCATCGGCCGTAAGCCCGGTGAAGGTTTCGACCGCGACATCAAGGACGATTTCAACCTTTCAGATGTGGAAATACACCTTCTCAAAGGCGTTTGCGATGCCTTCCATGCGGCCGGAAAGAAAGTGATCGTGGTACTGAACGTGGGCGGTGTCGTAGAAACCGCCTCTTGGAAGGACTGGCCGGATGCCATCCTCCTGCCTTGGATGCCCGGTCAGGAAGGCGGCAACGTGGTGGCCGATGTCCTCACCGGCAAGGTGAATCCCTCCGGCCGCCTTCCCATCACTTTCCCAGTCCGTTATGAGGATGTACCCGGGGCCGATGATTTCCCGACCTCTTTCGGAACAGGGGACCGTTTCGATATTGTCGGCGCGCTGCTGCATCCTGCAAAATCGCCCGATGGAAATACGAAGAACTATGATTATACAGAGTATAACGAAGGAATCTACGTGGGCTACAGGCACTATCAGACCAGGGGCGTAGAAGTCTCCTATCCGTTTGGTTATGGGCTCAGCTATACTTCCTTTGCCTTTAGTGAACCTTCCGTGAAGCGCCGCGGAAATACTTATACCGCGAGCATCGAGGTGACGAATACAGGCTCCGTTGCCGGCCGTGAGGTGGTCCAGCTCTATGTCTCTGCTCCCGCCGGAACGCTTTACAAGCCGGAGCGGGAACTCAAGGCCTTTGCCAAGACCGGCGAACTGGCCCCCGGAGAATCCCAGACCTTGGAGATGACATTCACCGCCTATGACCTGGCCTCTTTTGATGAAAGCGCATCGGCCTTCGTAACGGACAAGGGTACTTACACCGCCAGATTCTGCACGGATGTCTGTTCCGAGCAGGCGGCAAAGGATTTTGAGGTTGCTGCCCGGAAGGTGTTCCCCGTAAACAACGCTTTAGCTGCCCAAAAATGAAAAGAATACTAATCCTTGTATCTGTCATTCTCTCCGTGCCGATGTGGGGCGCAGAGAGAGACCTGAATAAAGGCTGGACCTTCTGGTCGGAAAAAGATCGGCGGCACATCACAGTCGATCTCCCTCACGATGCCATGCTGCATGAACCGCGTGATCCTGATCTTCCCTCAGGAGAGGCTACCGGTTACTTCCCGGGCGGCTTTTATCATTATGAAAGGCACCTGGAGGTCCCCGAAGGTTGGTTGAAAAAGCATGTGACTCTGCATTTTGGAGGAGTCTACCGCTGCTCCAAGGTTTATGTCAACGGCGAGGAAGCCGGAGGATGCGAAAACGGTTTCATTCCCTTCCAGGTTTGCCTGGATGGACTTCTCCAGCGGGGCGATAACACCATTCGTGTCGATGTAGACAACACGGCCATGCCCAACTGCCGCTGGTATAGCGGAGCAGGCATCTATCGCGATGTGACTTTGACGATTCAGGAAAAAGAGCGCTTGGAAGATATAAGGATCTCCACCGTCGACATCCATCCGGCCAAAGTGCTTGTTAGAACCCGTCACAACGGCGGGAAAGTCCATGTCCGGATCCGAAGAAGCGGACGCACCGTCGCTTCCGCCCAGGGAGATTCCTTGGAACTGTCCATCCCGAACGCCGATTTATGGACGGCGGAGACCCCGTCTCTTTATACGGCCGTGATTACCTTGAAAAAGGGTTGGAGAACGATGGAACGTAGGGAAGTTGAGTTTGGCATCCGAAAGATAACTTACGGTCCGGATGGATTGAAAATCAACGGGG
>JAEEQF010000178.1 GCA_016285175.1 Bacteroidales bacterium | reverse complement strand
CCGGGTGGAGATCTGGACCGACGTTCCCGGCATCCTCACCGCCCACCCCAAGGTGGTGCCATCGGCCCGTCCCATTCCGCACATTTCCTACCGGGCGGCGCAGGAGCTGTCCCATTTCGGCGCCAAGGTCATTTATCCGCCCACCATCCAACCCGTTGTGGCAGAAGGTATTCCCATCTATGTGAAGGACACTTTCCATCCCGGCGAAGCGGGCACCCTGGTGGAAAAGAATCCCCCGCATTCCCACGGCGGGGTGATTGGCATAGCCCATTCCGAAGGGATCGCCCTCCTCTCGCTGGAAGGAAGCGGCATGGTGGGTGTCCCGGGCTTCAGTTCCCGTCTCTTTGACGCCCTTTCCCGCGAAGACATCAATATCATCCTCATCACCCAGGCCTCGTCCGTCCATTCCATGTGCATCGCCGTAGCGGAGGCCGATGCCCAGCGCGCCCGCAAGGCCGGGGAAGCGTGTTTCGCCTACGAAATCTCCCTGGGAAAACTGAATCCCCTGAAGGTGGAGACGGGTTTTTCCATCGTTTGTGTGATTGGCGACGACATGCTGGGCCACAGCGGCGCCACCGGAGGGATGCTGGCCGCCCTGGGCCGACACAGCATTCCGGTGCGGGCCACGGCGCAGGGCTCTTCCGAACGGAAC
Source organism: Bacteroidales bacterium (assembly GCA_016285175.1). Classification (GTDB taxonomy): domain Bacteria; phylum Bacteroidota; class Bacteroidia; order Bacteroidales; family UBA932; genus Cryptobacteroides. The sequence continues at coordinate 2,022 of JAEEQF010000178.1, read as the reverse complement.
ATTTCCGTGATAGTGCCTTCCCACCGCTCCGAAGAAGCCATCCGCGCCATCCATCACGAATTCTTCGACCGCTTTGATACCCAGGTGATTCCGCTGTTTATTGCAGGATATGGCCGGGTGGGGAAAGCCCTGGTGAAGATGCTGCTGGACAATGCGGCCGCCATAGCCAAACGCTCCGGAAAAGAACTCCGGGTGTGCGGCCTGGCCCGAAGCAAGAAGTATGTGATTGACACCGAAGGGATAGACCTCTCCCAGGCGGCCCAACTGCTGGAAAACGGCCAGGGAGGCTCCTACATCGACGCCCTCTGCGGTCTCTCCCTGGAAAACTCCATCTTCCTGGACTGCACGGCCAACGAGGAGATCGGCTTCCGCTATCCGGACCTGTTCCGCTGCGGCTACAGCGTAGTGGCCTGCAACAAGATTCCCTTCTCCGGCACCTATGCCCAGTTCAAGAGCCTTCAGCGGGAAGCACACAAGGCGGGCGTGTCCCTGCGCTACGAAACCACTGCCGGCGCCGCCCTGCCGGTGCTGGTCACCCTGGACCGCGTGGTCCAGAGCGGCGACACCCTGGTGCGCATGGATGCCGTCCTTTCCGGAACGCTCAACTACCTGCTGGACAATTACAAAGGTACGGGCTGGGAGGAACTGGTGGAAGACGCCCGCCTGAAGGGCTACACGGAGCCGGATCCCGGCATCGACCTCTCCGGGGTGGATGTGCTGCGGAAGATCCTCATCCTTAGCCGCCAGGCCGGCATCCCGCTGGAACAGACACAGGTTTCCCTGGAACCCATCCCGGCCGATATCGCCCAACGCTATGCCTCCGCCGCAGCCAAGGGCTTGAAACTGCGCTATGTAGCTTCCGTGGATGCCGAAGGCCATGCCTCCGTGGGCCTTCGGGAGGTGGGTCCCGACAGTCCCCTCTTCGGCCTCAAGGGTACGGACAACGCCATCCTCATCACCACCGGAGACTACCCCTCCCCCATGCTCATTCAAGGCGCCGGCGCCGGCACCCGCCAGACGGCCGGCGGACTGTTGAACGACATTATGCTGTCGATTTAATGATCTCCGACGGTATCTGAGCACGCCGTCAGGACCATTTTCTCACATATTTGGTCCTGGCCACGGGCGATAGCACTTCGTCAGGACCATTTTCCCACATATTTGGTCCTGGCCGCGGGCTGCAGGATATGAACGGCGTCATCTGGGCCGGAAGGAAATGGAAGATTTTTGTTATATTTGTGCAAATTACAGTGTTATGAAACGTTTTTTCCTCCTTGCGGCGGTGCTTTTCACCGTCCTGCCGGCCCGGGCCGATGAAGGCATGTGGCTGCCGTCCCTTATTTCCCAGCGCATAGCCGACATGCAGGCCAAAGGCCTCAAGTTATCGGCCGAAGACATCTACAGCGTGAACCATTCCTCGCTCAAGGACGCCGTGGTGCTCTTTGGCGGCGGCTGCACCGGGGAGCTGGTGAGTGACGAGGGTCTCCTCTTCACCAACCACCACTGCGGCTACAGCTACATCCAGCGGCATTCTTCCGTGGAGCACGACTACCTGAAGGATGGCTTCTGGGCCCGCAACCGGAGTGAGGAGCTGCCCAATCCGGGCCTCACCGTCCGCTTCCTGGTAAAGATGGAAGACGTGACGGCCGCGGTGCTTAAGGGCGACAAGCCCAGGCTCACGGAGGAGCAGCGCAATGCCCTCATCAAGAAGAACATAGAGGCGCTGCGCAAGCTGGAGACAGATCCGGCCAAGGGCCTGGTAGCCCAGGTGAACTCCCTGTATTACGGCAACCAGTACTTCCTGTATGTGTTCCAAGAATTCCGCGACGTACGCCTGGTGGGCGCCCCGCCGTCTTCCATCGGCAAGTTCGGCGGAGAGACGGACAACTGGATGTGGCCCCGCCATACGGGAGACTTCTCCATCTTCCGCATCTATGCCGGCAAGGACGGTCTCCCGGCCGATTATTCCCCGGAGAACGTTCCCTACCATCCCAAAAAGTCCTACACCGTGTCCCTGGAGGT
>JAEEQF010000053.1 GCA_016285175.1 Bacteroidales bacterium | reverse complement strand
TCTCAAGGCACGCGATATCGCCCATTCCCTCGGCCTCAGAACCATCCACCTCGGCAACATCTGATTCTTGCTGCCTGCGCACTCCCTGCCCGCTGTCGCATTTCATTGAAAATAACTATATTTGCATTAGTTAAATAGGGACCTGTGTTAAGAAGCTGACCATGATTCATCTTCGGGAACACCGCAATATGGGCATCCGGGCACAGGGTCAGGAGGTGATTGACCACCCGGACGAGGTTGCCCGGAGAATTTTACGTAACTTTGCCACATAAAATAGCGCATATTATGGCTGAACAACAATACCCCTGCGAGAACTGTAAGTTCCGCGCAAACTACGATAAGAATCCCAAATCGGCCCTGGGCCGGCTCTGGCGTTGGCACATTAACTTCTGCCCTGGCTTCAAGGGCTATTTCACCCATCAGGACGAGGAGACGAAGGCCGCTCTGCGGGAGAAGTACAACTTTACCAAGTATCAGTAATAGGCATAACGCTCATTGGAAGTCCCTTCGGTGTGCAGCTGTTCCAGCGGATTACATCAACAGCCGCACACGGCCTTCATTGAAGCAGAAGATTTCCGGATGCTTATACACAATCGCCGCGATGACCCTCCCGTCCAGCGGCGGCCTTCCGGCACGTCTCGGCACCAGACCGCGCCGCTCCAGTTCCCTGGCAATCTGCTCCGTCTTCATTCCATGCTGACTTGTCGCCAGCAGGTACACTATGGCTCCTTCAATCTTCATTGCTCAACATGGAACCTCTCGTCGTCGTCCAGTACTTCCGGTTCCTGATTCATATACTGAACGACATATCGGCCGTTCAATAACAGATTAAGGGATATTAGTGTTTCATTACCCATAAGAACGCTTTTGCGGTGCGTTTGTCGGCATCCACAAAATGGTTACCCGGATTCCATTCCAAAGTGGTCTCAATGCCATCAGTACCAGCTAGAATATCGGCATACTCCCGGATGCAATCCTCAACCGTGGCCATGGTCTTGTTTCTGGACTTGTACTCTTTGTCTCCAAGGCTCAAGTATATCTTTCCGGCATTGGGCGAGTGAGCGTGAGCGAAATCCATCCAGCCGGGATACCAGACAGAGGGGGAGGCGGCTGCAATTCCTGAGAAAGAATGGCCTTCATACGCGCACCAAAGAGCGAAAAGAGCGGCAAGCGAATAGCCGCCAAGTATCTTTTCTGCGCCCTTGAGTGAGGGAAACAAAGCCTCCATTTCAGGAATCAATTCCTCCTCGATAAGCCTGCGTGTTTCGGGTGCGCCGTCGCCGAAGGGCTCTTTCCCGAAAACGGGTTCCGCTGTCCAAGGTGTCAGTTCGTTGTTCCAGTCTTCGATGATGAGCGTAGAGAGGGCAAACGGCCGATCGGTCCCGGCCTTCAGCGTTTCAATCTCCCTGTCCAGAAAATCCAGGTCGCGCAGATCCATCGGCTCAACGAGCAGCACCTCAGGTGCCTCGTCCGCAAAAACGAAGCACCGTTTCCCGGCTATTAATATCTCTTTCTTAATCATTCACGCTAATATAGCAAATAATTCCGCTCCGACCAACTCCCTGTCTGGACACTTCGCACCTGAACGGATGTCAATCCGAAGATTATCCGTATCTTTGCACTGCCATGAAAGTTGACTGTCATTGTCATATCCTTCCCGAGATTGATGACGGGTCCTGGTGCCTGGAGGTATCGGCCGATCTGGCGCATCGCCAAGTTGCCTGGGGCTTCGAGCGGGCCATCTGTACCTCGCACAGGACGTCTCTCTACCGGAATACGCCGGACATCGTGAACAGAGCCTGTGACCGGCTGCGGGAAGCTTTGGCTGTCAGGAATATCCCGTTGGAGCTGGTTCCCTCCATGGAGTATCGGCTTGTCCCGGAAACCTGGCCGGAGACGCTGGAAAAGGGATGGTTACTGCCCTGGGAGGGCCATCACATCCTCATCGAACTGCCCATCAGCGACGGAACCAAGGTGGGGGACATCGTCCCCGTAGACGAAGTCAAGCGCCTGCTGGATATGGGCTACGAACCCGTCCTGGCACACCCGGAGCGCTATATGTACCTTTCTATGGAGGAGTACATCGGCCTAAAGGACGCCGGCTGCCTGTTCCAGCGTAATGCAGGCTCCCTTGAGGGCCTCTATGGCCAGGCTGTCAGTGAAAGGACGGAGCTTATAATGAAAGCCGGCCTCTACAACATGGTAGGGACCGACCTTCACAACGAGCGCTATGCCATGTTCTTCGACCGCATCCACTTCCGGGCCGAAGAGTTTTAAGACGCCATAATTTATGGCCATATATCCATCGTGGAGGTAAGGGGTCTCATCGTGGGCCTTGAATGCCAGGGCCTTGGGGGCGTCGGAGTCCGCTGCCTGGAGCGCGGTCACGGTCAGTTGCCCCGGGCCAGCGGAGCACCCATGGCGGAGGCGTCTTTGGAACCGTCTTCGCTGAGGTTGAAGACCATAAACTCCGGAGCATCCGCCGAATAGGGTTTCCATCCCAGGCCGGGATTTCCCGTCTTGGCAAAGTTGGTCCAGCAACTTACCACGTGTTCGGCCAAGTCCCAGTCGGCCTGGGTGAAAGGCCTGTCGCCGCGGTCCAGCGACTTGAACATATACCAGAGTTCGGAAGAATGGAAGGCTCCCTTCATGTCGTGCGAGCCGGCTTCATCGTCCGGCAGGGCGTGGGCGAACTGATAGGCATAGACGGGCTGGCCTGCCTTGTTCCTCAGTTCGCAGAAGAGGCGGATTCCCGCCTCGGGATTGCCCATATCGTCCCGCGTATAGCCAATCATATAAGGGATGTCCTTGATGGTTCCTTCCACGGCCGCCTCGTCAAAGCCTTCCGTGGAAACGTAGCCGTCCACCACGGGCCGGGTGCCCAGCATGATGCGGTTTCCCGTCTCCGCCATATAGCGGGCCGATAAGTTGAAAACCTCCTGGGTGGAAGCGGCGCGCATTTTTTCCAGGGTGTCATAGCCGGCCCAGTCGAAGAGCTCCTTGAAGGCGTTGCCGGAGAGGATCATCGGCGAAACGGTGGGCTGTGTGGGTGCCGGCGCACCGGCGGGGCGTACATTTACGCCGCCTCCGCTCTGGATGATGGCCTTCTTGATGAGATTGCCGGTGAGCGGCGAGGAAACCAGCGTCTTGACGCTGCCGGCCCCTGCGCTCTGGCCCAGGATGGTAATGTTCTCCGGGTCCCCGCCAAAGGCTGCAATGTTGGCATAAACCCACTTGAGGGCGGCAATCTGGTCCAGGATGCCGTAATTGCCGGAAACGTGATGGGGACTCTCCTCGGCCAGGAGAGGATGGTTCATAAAGCCGAAGATGCCCAGCCGGTAGTTGATGGTTACCAGGACTACACCCTTTTCGGCCCAGACCTTGCCGTCGAATTCGGGCTCATAGCCCCATCCTCCGGTGTAGGCGCCGCCGTGGATCCACATGGCCACAGGCAGTTTCTTTCCGGGTTTGCCCGGCGCCGGAGTCCATACGTTCAGATACAGGCAGTCTTCGCTGAATTCCGGGTCTTCCCAATAGAATTCGCTGGTCCAGGGGTTGCTTGAATCGTGCTTGGCCTGCATCGCGCCCGGGCCGAAAGTATCGGCCACCTTGATGCCTTCCCAGGGAATTACGGCCTGGGGCTCCTTCCAGCGCAGGTCTCCCACGGGCGGTGCTGCGAAGGGGATTCCTTTGTAAATATAGACGCCTTTTACGGAAGATTCTACTCCCTGGATTTGTCCGCCTTCAATCTGCAGGACGGGGTTGGCGGGGCTGCAAGCCGCCATTGCGGCGACCGAGAGGACGGCCGATAAGAATAATCCAAGCTGTTTCATAGCTGAGCATTAAAATGTTAACGACTGTAAATCTACTATTTAGTTTTCAAATATCCATGCCCGGCATCGCTTTTTCGCAGTTTTTCCGGAAATAAGCAAAGACAGTCCATTCATCGGCTATCTTTTCAGGGGCAGTCTCTTTCCGTACGTAAGCATCCGCCACACCCATTCTATCGGCCCGAAGCGGAAACGCTTCATCCAGAAACTGCTGAACGCTATCTGGAAGGCGTATACGCCCAGGGCGATGAGTTCTGTCTGAAGCAGGTTCACTTTCGCGCCCAGTCCCAGGCCGATACCATAGAAGATACACAGGCCGAAGACGGACTGGAAGAGATAGTTGGTGCAGGCCATCCGGCCGGGAACCGCGAAAGCGCGCCAGACTTTTCCTTCCTGCTTCCTGTTGTATAAGAGGCAGAACCCCGCCGCATAGGCCAGGCCCATCGGATAGACGCTGAAAAGGTAAAAGACGCTGTGCGGGACTTGTCCCCAGGGATGCCCGTTCATCGTGCTCCAGGTATAAAGAAGGCCGATGGGGGCACCGATGCCAAGCCCCACAACGAGTATTCTCTTAAGCAGCGGCTTGAATCGCTTCAAATCGGCAAAGATGCGCTCGCGTCCGGCGGCATACCCGATGAGGAATAGTCCCAGCACCTTGAAATAGCGGTGGCTGGAAACGAACTCCCACATGCGCTCCACGGCGCCTTGCAGCAGGAACTGGAACACCTCCCGGTAACTGCGGGCATCGGAGAGCCAGGTTCCGAAATTGGCCTCGGTGATGCCGTATACCCCGCAGATACGCCACTGGGCGGCTTCAATGGGATCGGCCAGACGGCTTCCGAAGAGGGCATCGGAGAGGACCGGCAGCACCAGGAAAAGGGCCGCGGCCGCCAGGATGCCTTTGGTGGGAAGCTTCCGGAACAGTGGTAGCAGCATCCCCATGGCGGCATAAAGCATAAGAATATCCCCGCTCCAGAGGAAAAGGATATGCAGAAGGCCGATAAGAAGGAGGACCACCATCCGGCGGTAAAACGTACGGAGTTTTCCTTCGGCGTTCTCCAGCTGGATGGCGAAGCCCATCCCGAAAAGGATGGAGAAGAGCGTGTAGAACTTTCCATCCACAAAGAAGGTGAGGAGGGCCTGCAGCACCCTGTCATTCGCCGTATGCGAAGCCGGATCGGCAAAGGTCCACAGCGAAAACTCCGGGAAGTTCGCCAGGATTATACCCAGAATGGCAAAGCCGCGAAGGGCGTCCAGTATGATGTATCGTTTCTTTTCCAAATTGGTTCTCTCGTAAGTCCCAATAAGATGCACTGTTGGCTATGCAAATTTATAAAAATCTGACGTAATTGCTCTTTTTTTGACTAAATTTGGGGTTATGAAACAAGACTATTTTGAAGGGGCCGATATTGCGGTCACCATTTGCGCTAAAGACGGGACCATCCTGGACATGAACCGGAAGTCCAGAAAGACCTTCCTTAAACCGGGACGGGAAGAGCTCATCGGCCATAACGTGCTGGATTGCCATCCGGAACCGGCCCGTTCCATGCTGGAGGATATGCTCAAGAATCCCCGCACCAACATCTATACGGTAGAGAAAGAAGGCCTTAAGAAGCTCATCTTCCAGACTCCGTGGTACGATGGAGACGAATATGCAGGTTTTATGGAGTTATCCATCGTCCTTCCGGAGAATATTCCCAACCGGGTCAGGAAACCCAAGGCCGAATAAGGTATGAGACAAATGGCGGCGGACGGAACTATGCCGTCCTATTGGGAAAACCAATTCGGGCAGCTTGGCATGGAAGTCCCGCAGGGTTTGCCTGGTACCAACCCGCAAAAGATGTCACAGACTCCTTGTCTGACCGGGGTGCCGGTGGAACTGAACAACTTTTAGAGGCTGCAGGTTGTAAGTCCTTGAAGGAATCACCAACTCCAAAAGCTGGATTATTTCACATACGCCCTCAGGATGCGGACATCTTCCAGGGGGCGGTCATTCTCGTCGGTAGCAACCTGCTGGATGGTGTCCACCACATCCAGGCCGGAGACCACTTCTCCAAAGACGGTGTACTGGCCGTCCAGGTGAGGGGTACCGCCAACGGTCTTGTATACCTCACGCATCTCCGGGGTAAACTTCACTTTCCCGTCCGTGGCCTGGTCCAGGCGTTGCTGCACATAGTCCAGCCTTTCGTCGGTGAAGACACTGCCCCAGACGATGTAAAACTGCATGGCGGAACTGCGCTGCTCCGGGTTCACGTCATCGCTCTCGCGGGCTGCAGCCAATGCGCCTCGCCTGTGGAAGATGCCTTCCTCCAGACGGAATTCCGCCGGCACGGTGTAGGGCCTGTCACCTTCGCCCAGAAGGACGCCCGGGCCGGCATTCCTGGAGTCCGGATCTCCGCCCTGGATCATGAAATCCTTGATGACGCGATGGAAAAGGAGCGAGTCATAGGCGCCCTCCTTAACCAGCGAAAGAAAGTTGTCACGGTGCAGGGGAGTGGCATCGTACAGTTTAAGTTCGATGGTTCCTTTGGTGGTCTCAAACACCACACGGGTTCCCTCCTGCTTAGCGCAGGAAACCAGGCACAGTGCGCCGACGAGCGGCAGCAGCCGAATCAACAGTTTTTTCATAAGCAAAAAAGAATACTCTACTACTTTGGTCCCAAAGTTACTTAATGTCCACGAAACTGCCAAAATTTTACACCCAGCCGAACCGTTGCTTTTTTACAGTCTGCACTACTTGGTCGTATTGGTCAACCCTGGGTAGCCAGATGGGAAGAGTAGGATTCATCCAACAGATAATTTCAATAATCATATCGTGCAGATAGGAAAGCCTTGTCAGGTTCCAACTGATAGCCTCATGATGAAAAGCTCTGTTGCGAAGAGAACGAATTGTATTTAAGGGGGCCGATATGGTTTTTCTCTGACGTTGAGATTTTGGCAGATTTGGGAAGGCCCGGCGGAGATCCTTCCATAGATACATCTCATATTCGGCGTTGAAGAGGGTAACCCAGAAGCCCATGGTGAGTTCGCCGTTTATTTTATCGGCAGTCACAATCTCTCCCCGGTTGGAAATATGCTTGATTGCAACGGTTATATATACATAGAGCGCTCTCAAGACCGGGTGAGTCTGAAAATACAAATACCACTCTTTACTCCCGGTCATCCGTTCCAATTCACGAATAATAGCGTTTCGGAGCGTTACTTCAAAAACTGATAAAGACGGCAAAAGCGATTCAGCAAGACGAATGTTTTGTTCGTAATGCTGGATGGCCTTTTTCTCATCGCCGGAATAGCGGTCAAAATAAGGACGCATTCTGGATTCCGAGAACACTTTTTCAAAAAAAGCTTTGTCAAGTTCCAAACTCTTCATATCTTTGCAATGCAGTCCCGGTCATTCCTCTCCCAGACTTAAGTGCTGGTGATGAATCCGGGTTTTTTTATAATTCGATGGGATTAACCGTATATCCCAGAGATCCAGGTATACGGATTGTGACTAATTATTTGTTGTGAAGGGAACTGCTTCCAGGAATAGGAAGACCTGATGCTCCTGATTTCATTACCGGCACGATTTCACGACCGTTCGCAGAAACAAAAATAATCATAATTACAGAGAGGAGCAAATAAAACTCCGTTATTGCCGAATTCTGGGAGGAAAGGTGGATTATTGGAGCAGAATTGTTATATTCGCATTCCTAAATGAAGTAGTGTATTTTTATGGAAGCAATGGACATAGTATACGTAGCCCCCTCGGTCACTGTTGTGGAAGTGCGGAGCGAGGGCATTATCTGCCAGAGCTTGGGTAACCGGAACCCTTATATTCCGACTGACGAGAATCCCTTTGGGAATTGATGTGGAACCTTAGCGAAGACAAGAAGATGAAAAGACTGATACTTATTTCCATGTCGGCCCTGTGCATGCTTGCCGCCTGCACCCCTGCCCAGAAGCCGGAGATCCAGGAACCCACTGAAAACGTAATCCATTTCACCGCCACCCTTGCGCCCAAGGGCGAAAACCCGCTGTCCAAAGCCATTACCACTGGCACGGAAGGCGGGAAAGAAGTTCTCAACGTGGCATGGGCCGAGGGCGAAGAGATAGCCGTCTACTATCAGACTTCTGGTGACCCCGCCACGGCGACGGCCACCGTTCAGAGCGTTACTAACGGCGTAGCCACCATTACCGCCGACCTCACTGGCGCCATCAACGGCGGCAGTGTCAGTCTCGTTTATCCCGCGACGCTCCACAACGGAACGGGCGGCATCGACGAGTCAAAACTGCTTAACCAGAACGGCAACCTGACGGGCGCCAACGGCGTTAGCACGAAGTTCGACGCAGCCACGGGTGATGGTACTATCATCGTCAACGGCACAGAGGCCACTCTCAACGGCAACATATCGCTTACTAATCAGGTCTGCATCTGCAAGTTTCGCTTCCACCTCGATGCTGGTAGCACGGCTATTCAGGATGAGTTCCGCAATGTCATCATCTTCGACGGCAATGGCCACACCTACACTATCACGTCGGATAAGACCGACGAGATGTTTGGCGGCACTCGATACTTCCGAAACACAGACGACATCTACGTCGCCCTGCTCCCCGTCAGTGGCAAGGTTGTCACGTTCTATTATACAACATCCGGCACCAGCCAGGGCCATAGCGTTCAGTGGAACTACCTGCATACATCGGGTAATACGACACTTTCGGCTGGCAAGTTCTACCGCAACATCGGAACAATCAATCTGGTGAGGGACGAGTTCACGGCTGGGCAATTCACATTCAAGGACCTGAGCGCTGGCAGCATCACCGCATCCTCGGGCGACATCATCTGGCAGAGCGGCGGGGCCATCGCCAACTCCATCACTATCGGCGACGGGGCCAAAGTCAGACTACACGGTGTAAACATCAGCGGGGCGGGCATCTTCTGCTCAGGTAACGCCACCATCAACCTCGCAGGCACGAACACCGTCACGAATACGGACATCAGCTCTCCCGCCATACAGGCCGGTGGCAGCGGCACCACACTCACCATTCAGGGTAGCGGTAGTATGATCGTCACAGGCGGTGACGGGGGTGCTGGTATCGGCAGCGGTTTTCAGCAAAGCTGCGGTGATATTGTAATAAAGAGCGGAGCTATCACAGCCAACGGTGGCGATAGCGGTGCTGGCATCGGCAGTGGTGCCGGCGCCGGCAGCGGCGTCAATCAAACCACCTGCGGAAACATAACGATTAGCGGCGGCACAGTTACGGCCACTGGCGGACATGCTGCTGCTGGAATTGGCTGTGGTATTTCTGCCAGATGCGGCGATATTACCATTACCAATGGAGTAAACAGCGTCACTGCAACCAAAGGCAAGGCTGCCTCCTATAGCATCGGAAAAGGCGACAGTACATATTCTATCTGCGGCACCATCACCATCGGCGGCACGGTGTACTACGACGGCACGAACTTCCTGAACGACGGCGATATCTATCTGACAAATAACATAGATTATAGGCCGTAACTCTACCCTTCCTCTACCACCTTGCGGTAGGGACCAATCATGCCTTCGGTGAATTTGCCGCCGGCTTTGGCGCGGAGCTTTTTGCTTCGCATCAGCCAGCCCACCAGGTACATCTTCCAGGACGTCTTCCACTGCTTTTGGGGGAAGTCGTACTGGCCGTGGGACTGGAAGAACTTGTGGTCGGCCCGCATCAGGCCGCGCATCATGTAGATGAGGTCCCGGAAGATCTTCATGCCGCCCACGCCCAGGAAGTTCTGCGGCGGGGTGTAGCGGGTTTCCATGGCGTAGGATAGCGTAGCAGAAAGCTGGTCGATGTTGGCCTCCATGTCCCCCTCGTCGGTGGCCACTCCGGCCAGGAAGTTGCCGCCCACCTGCGCCCGGGCTTCCAGCAGCAGGCGCAGATTCTCCTCCTTGGAATATTCTCCCTCCACCAGGTAGCCGAAGGGCGTTCCCATGGTCACGGTGCGGTGACCGTTGCAGAACTGGCGGTCGTCGTACATCTTGAACAGGGAGCCCATGGAGTGGTCCTGGATGCGGAAGGCGTAGAGGATTGCGTCGTGCCGATGAATGGTGTTCCTGAGGAAATCGTCAAAGCCGTCCTTATAGGCGCATTTCCCCGTGGCGGCGCAGCTGAAACAGCTAAGGCAGCCGCCCTGGAAGGGGAATTCCCGGATATTGATTACATCGCATTCATAGGGAAAGACTTCCACAAACCGGTCCACCATGGCCTTCAGAGAGGTATCTTCCGGCTCCAGGTCGGCCACAATCACGGCCTTCTTCTCTCCGGATTTGGCGGGGGCATCGGCCTCTCCCGTCTGCCAGAGCACAAAGTCCATCCAGTCTTTTGCCTGCCGGCGGCCCGTCTCCTTGAGGATGTCTTCCATATCGGCCGATAAGCCCTCCAGCACCCGCAGGCCCATGTCGGTGCAGTTGTCCTTGACAAAGCGGTGGGCGGTTATGTCGTAAAAGTGCTTGGAGGTGGAGACCTGGCTGGCCCATTTTCCGGAGAAATCCTCCCCGGAGGCCTTCATGAGCTCAATGAAGCGGTGGAGCTGATAGGGGACCAGGAAGGTATACACCGGGTAGCAGAAAAGGAGCATATCGGCCTTCCGGAGGGCCTCCAGGGCGGGGGAGAAGTCCTTCTCCAGGGCTTTGATGCGGGCTCCGGGATAAATGTAGTCAAACTGCAGCTGCGGGAACTGCTTTTCCAGGTACAGACAGGTGTGAAGGGTGATGGAATCCTTTCCCTTGGGACTTCCAACTATAACAAGTATTCTCATAGCTTGTCAAAGATAACAATAATAATTAAATTTGTCCCCGGACTATTGAATACAAAACACAGATACTATGAAAAAGATCCTTTTAACTCTTGTGGTGCTTGGGTGCGGCTTTATGCTTGCCCAGGCGCAGCCGGGCGGCATGGGCGGATTCCAGATGCCCAAGATTGACGTAACTTTCAATCCTTACGTGGAGGCTCCCGCGGGCTTCGACCAGGAGCGGGCCAACATTCCGCACGGCACCCTGGAAACGGTAGAGTATTTCTCCACCACCACGGACACCATCCGCAAGGCTACGGTGTATCTCCCGCCCAAGTTCGATGCGGCCAAGAAATACCCCGTCCTGTACCTCCTCCACGGCATCGGTGGAGACGAGCGGGAGTGGCTCCAGGGCGTTCCCAACGTGATCCTGGATAATCTTTATGCCGATGGAAAGGCTGCCGAAATGATCATCGTGATGCCCAACGGACGCGCCCAGAAGGACGACCGCCCCATCGGCAACGTGTATGCCGGTTCCGCAGCTTTCGCCAACTTTGAGCACGACCTGCTGGACAACCTCATCCCCTTCATCGAGGGCAAGTATAACGTGTATGCCGATAAGATGCACCGCGCCGTAGCCGGCCTGTCCATGGGCGGCGGCCAGTCCCTCAACTTCGGCCTGGGTCACATGGATGTCTTTGCCTTTGTGGGCGGCTTCTCATCGGCCCCCAACACCGGTATGCCGGAGGTCCTTATCCCGGATGTGGAGAAAACGAAGGCGGAGAACAAGCTCCTGTGGATGGTGTGCGGCAGTGCCGACGGGCTCATGTACAACAGCTCCCGTCTCAAGGCTTTCTGCGACGAACATGGCGTACCGTGCACCCTCATTGAGTACCCGGAAGGAAAGCACGATTTTGTTGTGTGGAAATACGGCCTCTACAACTTCGCCCAGCTAATTTTCAAATAGCAGCTATTCAAACACCACCGGGATGGTATAGGTGATGCGGACGGTGCTGCCGTCGGAAACGGCGGCCTTCCATTTGGGAGAGCTTTTCACCACGCGTTCCGCTTCGGCGTTAAGGGCGGGGGAGACTCCCTTGGTTACCTGAACTTCCTGGACGCGGCCGTTACGGCCCACTACAAATCGGACCATTACAGTGCCCTTGCCGCCATCGGCAGGGGCTTTTATTTGACTCTGGACCCATTTCTTGAAGGCTTCCAGGCCTTCGTTTCCTTCCTTGCCGCGGAAGACGGGTTTCTTGTCCAGGCGGTCGTAGAAGGAGAGGTTGTGGTCCGGTCCGTCGGCCTTGGAGACCAGGCGGCCGTCCTTCATTTCCAGGGTGGTTCCGTCGTAGATGGTGAAGCGGCCCAGGACGGCGACGGTGTCTCCCTTCACAATGTCCATGTGGGTAAAGCTGTAGCCGGGGTGGGCGGGGTCTTTGATGCCGTACACCAGGAGCGTTCCGGTGTTGTCCTTGAGGTAAAAACTGCCTCTGGTGGTGCTGCGGACGCGGTCCACCACGCCCCGGACTATGTAGCTGGTGGTGTCGTTACGGGAGAGTTTGAGGAATTCCCGGGCGGGAAAGTCCCACTTGAAAAAGAGGGCAAGTAGTTGAAATGATTTGGAAGGCTATTTCTTGCATAACCACCTACTAATCAACACCGAATAGCCGCCAATCCCAAATTTGTCACTTCCAACAAATTTCAGTATTGTACGATTATGGGGACAAAAATAGTTGTTTTTGTCCCCGCTATTTTGTACCTTTGTACCAACGAAAAAAGACTGAATTATGGCATCAGTGACGCTCACTCTTTCGTCCAAGACGAACAAAGATACCGGCAAGGCCGAGGTCCTTTTCCGCTACCGGAATACCCGCGCGGTTGCTCTTCGTGGACACTCCCACACCTTCCTCCTTCCCGAGTATTTCAAGGATGGTGAAATAGTCATTAAAGCCCGTGTCGTCACCCCTAAAGTCCAGGAGGCTCTTGATGCCCAGTCCCAGATAGATCTCCTCAAAGCCCACGTCCTCGACGCCGGCAACAAAAAGCCTGTGGACTCCTTCTCCCAGGACTGGCTGCAGGACACCATCGACCGCTACCTCTATCCGGAGAAATACAAGGAAGAAGAGAACACAAACTTTGCCTTCCAGGACAAAACCGCTGATTATCTCAAATACACAAAACTCTCCAAGAAAAGAGAAGAGAACTACGGCATCATCTTCCAGATCGTCTACAGGTATGAGATGTACTCCGGCAAGCGCCTGATGCTGGACACAATGACTCCGGAAGACCTTTCCGCGATTGAAGAGTTCATGCGGACTGAGCACACCCTTTTCACCGTGACCGGCAAATACTTTCACCGCAAATTCAAGCCGGTCCCGCGCTACGAATACACCTGGACGCACACCGTCCACGGCCGCGCCCCGCTTGGGAGAAGCGAGAACTCCATTGTATATTATATGAAGGCCATCCGCGCATATTGGCACTGGCTGCTTGATATGGGTTACACCACCAACAATCCCTTCAAACAATACTCCACAGGCTCCCAGAATTATGGCACGCCCTTCTACCTCACCACCGAGGAGAGAGACATCTATTACAAGGCAAAGCTGGATGACGAAGAACTGGCTCTTGCCCGCGACATCTTCGTCTTCCAATGTTACGTCGGCTGCCGTATCAGCGACCTGTTCAACCTCACCCCGGAAAACATCGTCAAGAGCCCCAACGGACTCTCCGTGCAATACATTCCGGAAAAGACCAAGAAAGACCGCCAGCGCACCGTCAAGGTCTATCTGGCCCCCACCGCCATCGAGATTATGAAGCGCCACAAGGGCGAAGATCCGGAGCACCTCTTCCCCCGTATGCGCAACTGGAAGCTTAACACCTCCATCCGCGAGGGCCTGCATGACGCCGGCATCAACCGCGTGGTCACGGTAATCAATCCCAAGACCGGAGCATCCGAGCAGCACCCCATCTGTGACGTTGCCAGCTCCCACATGGCCCGCCGTACCTTCATCGGGAACCTCTACAAGAAAGTGAAAGACCCGAACCTGGTCGGCAAGCTCTCCGGCCACTGCGAGGGTTCCCGTGCCTTCGCCCGCTACCGCGACATCGACGATGATATGATCAAGGAAATGACCGACCTGCTCGATTAAAGATATGAATCCGATACTCAACTCCCTGAAGGCCCTCTCAGCGGCGGCAAACGAAGTCCTGCCGCTGCTGGAGACCCACGACTACCGCGAAGAAGCCAAGCACGTCAAGGACGCGAAACTGCCGCTGCGGATGATGCCCAAAACCATCCAGGAAATCTTCAACTCCGTGATGCGCTACATCATCCCCGTAATGGGCGACGAAGACCCGCTTCCCGGCGATGCCCTTCTGACCAGCGACAATATGACCATCTTCTCCGACAACCTCACCGTCACCGGAGACACACAGCTGGCCCATCAGTTCCAGTTCGTCCAGATAGAGCCGATTCAGGCCGTGGCCGACGAATTCACGGAACTCGGCCTACACCAGCAGGCCACGCTCCTGGAGAATGTATGCCGATTCGCACGGACCATCCGCCAGGCCCACAACGCCGCCCCCTTCGGCAATACTGGCAAGGAACTTGCCCCCGTCCACTACGTCCTGGCCCTCGCTCCGGAAGAAATGAGCAAGCGGGAAGAAGAAGACAAGATGCTCTTCACCCAGTTCTGCTCCGTCTTCGTCAAGGACATCTTCACCCTGGAGCAGAAAAAGAACCTGTACGTCGCGCTGCAGAACGTCATACAAGACCCT
>JAEEQF010000052.1 GCA_016285175.1 Bacteroidales bacterium | reverse complement strand
GAGCAGGACCTGGGCTGGGAAGGCACCCCGCTTTGGGCCTATTTCTGCCAGATCAGCGACTCCACCACCAGCTACGGCTCTTACTCCGGCGCCGTCCCCAACGAGAAGATCACCTGGGGCAAGCTGGCTCCGGACACGCCCCGTTTCATCGTAGAAAGCGACGCCACCATCGTGGCTCCGCTCATCTTTGCCTACGTACTGGGCTGGTAGATGCGATAATACGTAAACAGATTGCCACTCTAACCTCACGGCTGGAGTGGCAATTCATTTATGTTTAACTAACAACTATTTGGTTCGGATGGAGGCCACGCCGCTCTTGCTGGTCTGGATGTCGTCGCAGTCCAGGGCACGGGCGTCGATATCCCCCACACCGGAAACGGAGAGCTCGGCACGGCTGGCCTTTCCGGACACCCTGGCGTCGCCGGCGCCGTGAACGTCGATATTGAGCATCTTCACGTTCAGGTCGTTGGCGTCAATGTCGCCCGCGCCGTTCACGATGATGGAGAGGTCGGGCACCTGTACGCCCGTGAAGTCCATATCACCGGCACCGTTCACCACAATCTTAAGAGGTCCGGCGTAGGAATAGCCATTCTTGAGGTCCACATCTCCCGCCCCGTTTACAACAAAGTCATTCAGGACAGGCAGGCCGATGGTGACAGTGTACTCTTCGGCTAAGATATTCACATTATCCTTTGTCTCAAGCATCAGGGTGCCGTTCTCCACATGGAAATTGATGTGTTCGAACACTTCTTCATTGGCTTTCACGCTCACCAGGAAACCGTTCTGCTGCACCAGGTCTATGTCGCAGGAACCATTCAGGGTGATGCTGTCGAAGTCGGAAAGTTCCAGATTCCGGGTAACCACAGGACCCTTGCAGCGGACCGACTTGCCATTGCCGTTCACATTGACGATACAGCTGCTGGCCAGAGGGAGTAAAGCCAGGAGGCCGCCGATAATCAATACTTTTTTCATAACTGTCAGGTTTATTTGTTAAATACACTTGCATTGAGGCCCAAGAGTTCCAGGCGTTTGCAGATGGCGGGAACGTCCTTTTCCAGGAATTCCCTGCGCTGCACGTCCAGGATCAGCTCCTTGGCATCGGAGGCCACGAAATAGCCGATGCCGCGCTTGTTGTAGATAATGCCGTCGGCGGTGAGTTTCTCATAGGTTCGCATCACCGTATTGGGATTCACGCCGATGTCGGCGCCGAACTCCCTGACGGAGGGAATGCGGTCTTCCCCGTTCAGCTCACCGGAAAGGATGCGGTCGCATACGGAATCGGCAATCTGGAGGAAAATAGGTTTGTCAGCGTTAAAATCCATGGTATTAGTGTTTTAAGGTTTTAATTCTAAAATAGATTCCCACCGCTTCACCCACGGCAAGGACAGCGGTCCAGATACCTATGATGTTGAAGGTCCTGGTCATGAAATCCGCGGCCTGGCTGTCTTCCAGATAGACCAGGTTCTCCGACCAGGAGGGTACGGTGGCGGCTGCCACGATACTCATCACGATGGACAGCAGGAAAAGGATGCCGATAGCGCCCAGGATCTTGTAACGCTTGAAGCAGATGCCGCAAAGCAGGAAATACAGGAAATTGGCAAAGAAGCCGCAAAGCCAGATCCATATCAGGCTGCCAACGGAGAGATGGACCATGGAACTGCCGGACATCCCCGCCATTTCATCCATGAGTTTCTGAAGCCCGTTGACGCCCATACCCAGGATGGAATCGCCCAGGGTAGGATCCACGAGGGCCAGGATGCTGTCAATGGCAAAGAAGGCCACCAGGAACAGGACCGGGATCACAATAAGGGTGATAATCATCATGGAAATGAATTTCTCCAGGGTGGAAGCGGGAACCATGAGCCAGGCCGATCCCTTCTGGGGATCCGTAAGATGGCCGTACGTACGGGTCTGGTACAGTTCCAGCACCGTGAAAGCCACCACGAAAACGGTAATACGGGCAGCTATTCCGGGACCGCTCCAGTGTCCGGTAAAAACAAGGGCCAGGAGCACCCACACAACATACAGGAACAGTTCCATTCCGCCAATAAACAGGGCCGGCTTGGAGTGGTTCCGCCACATTTGCTTGAGGTCGTACTTGAAATAGTTCCAGAAACGGCCGAAATTGAATACTTCACTTTTCATCTCTGCCAGGGTTTATTGGTTGAACATGGTTTTCATGAGGTCCTTGTGCTCATGTACGGCATTGAAGAGGGCCTCCAGATTCACCTTGGATTCTTCGCCGGTGACGTTGGGATACACCTGGATGGCGCCGCCGGGAGTGAACTCGCGATAAAGGGCATCGGCCTTTACCTCACTGCCATAGTCGAAGAAGACCTTGGCCGATATCTCTGCCAGGGAGGCGTTCAGGAGCACATCCTGCTTGTCCAGGATGATGATGGGATCGATCACGTTCTCCAGGTCACGTACCTGATGGGTGGAAATGATAATGGCCGATTCTTCGGAGGTATACTTGGTGATGGCCTTGCGGAACTGGGCCTTGGAAGGGATATCCAGGCCGTTCGTGGGCTCGTCCATATAATAGTTGCGGGCGTTGCAGGCCAGGGCAAAGGCGATCCAGGTTTTCTTGAGCTGGCCGGCGCTCATGGCATCCATCCGCTGGTCCAGACTCACTTCGAATTCCTGGAGGATGGTGGAGAACTTGTCCAGGTCGAAGGCGGGCCACAGGGCGCCATTTTCACGGGCGAAGTCCACCGCCTTGGCGTGTACGGGGGCTACCTCGTCCGGAAGATAGAACTGTTCGGCGAGCAGGGAGGGCTCGCGTTTGAAGGGATCCCGGCCATCTACGTCGATACTCCCCTTCTGAGGCTTCTTGAGGCCGCACAGGAGCGTCAGGAGCGTGGTCTTTCCCACTCCGTTCTCCCCCAGGAGGCCGTAGATGCTGCCGCCTTTTACCTCCATGGAAATGTCCTTCAGGACTTCCTTGGAGCCATAACTGAAGCTTAAGTTTTTAACTGAAATCATATCTTTGCGCGTGTATTAGTTTAATAGTACACCGCAAAGGTAGTAAGAAAAATTAAATCTGCAAATTTTTTTTGCGTTTTTTACAGAAAATTAACCGAGGGGATAAAAAAGACTTTCGTAGCGGCTGTTCCAGCTGCGGTCGTAATGCTTGCGGACAGTACGGGCGCTGGCAAACAGATTGAAGTTATCCCAGGATTCAAGGAAGAGAACGGCAAAATCTGTTCGGCCGCTCAGTGTGAGCGCAAACAGGGTATAGACCGCTGTAATATATACGCACGCACGCTCGCGGTCATCGGCCTGGGGAGTGGCAGGGGTAGTCAGGGTGAGGCGCTGAGACTGGGCGAAGGCCAGATCGGCAATGGCATCGGCCAGAAGGGCTTCCTCCGAGGGCGTATAGAGCTGGATGCAGTAACGTTCCCCCGCATGGCGGCGGGCCGATACCTCTTTTTCCAGGACGGGCATAGGGTCCGGGAGGATGCTTTCGAAGTAGCGGGCAAAATCGGCCTGGCCACGTAAGAATTTGAGAGCCAGCACACAATAGTCCCTCACGGAGGCTTCCACCACCATGGAATAAGGAGCATTCTCGTCTATGCGGGCCAATATTTCCCTTACCGTTGCCATTACAAAATGTAAATATACAAAAAATCATTAAATTTGCGCAAAACCAACAGTTATGAAGATAGTATTCTTAGACGCCATCTCTATGGGAGATGTTTCCTTGGAAGAGATAGCCGCTTTGGGCGAACTTACCTGCTACCCCTCCTCTACGGCCGAACAGGCCCGCGAACGCGTGAAAGATGCCGATGTGGCCCTCCTGAACAAAGTAGTGGTGGACCAGGCCTTCCTGGATGCCGCCCCCAAACTAAAGCTGGTGTGCGAGGCCGGGACCGGCATCAATAACATAAACGTGCCCCTGTGTGATGCGCGCGGGGTTGCAGTGCGTAATGTGGCGGCCTATTCTACGGATTCCGTGGCGCAGATTGCGTGGATGCATATCCTCAACCTGAGCAGCCGGGCCTTCCACTACCAGGAATTCGTGCGCAGCGGCGCCTATAGCAAGAATCCCGTTCATGTGGACTATGCCCATCCCTTCACGGAACTCTCCAGCAAGACGCTGGGCATCGTGGGGATGGGAGCCATCGGCCAGAAGGTGGCGTCCATAGGCAAAGCCTTTGGGATGGACGTTATATACTTCTCTACTTCCGGCACTTCGCATTGCAAGGAATATCCTTCCGTGAGCCTTCAGGAACTGCTTGAACGCTCGGACGTTATTTCCATCCACGCGCCGTACAACGAACGAACGGCAGGGCTCATCGGCTATGAGCAGTTCAAGGAGATGAAGCCCACCGCCATCCTGGTGAACACCGGACGCGGCGGCATCGCCGTAGAGGCCGATCTGGCCCGTGCCCTGGACGAAGGCCTCATCGCCGGCGCCGGACTGGATGTTTATGTAAAGGAACCCCTCCCTTCCGACAGTCCCCTTATGCATCTGCAGCATCCGGAAAGGCTGTTACTCTCCCCGCACATAGCCTGGTACTCCCGGGAAGCCCGTGCCCGCCTGGCGCACGAAATGGCAGAAAACATCAAAAAAGGCTGGTAAAGTGAAGGAGATGTCCCAAAAACCGGGACATCTCCTTCAAAAAACGTCAAAAATGATGGAGATGTCCCATTTTTAGGGACATCTCCGTCGTTTAACTAGGCACCCAGACGCACTTCCAGGCGCTTGCGGATTTCCTGGAGGAACTGCAGGGAGGTAAGGCCCTTGGGGGTGATGCCCTCGGAGAGGTTCACCAGGTCTTTGGTCTCCAGGCCCTCGTTCAGGGTATCGAAGCAGGCAGCCTCCAGCTGGTTGGCGTAGTTCACCAATTCAGGAAGGTTGTCCAGTTCTCCCCTCTTGCGGAAAGCGCCGCTCCAGGCGAAAATGGTGGCCATGGGGTTGGTGGAAGTCTCTTCACCCTTCAAGTACTTGTAATAGTGGCGGGTAACGGTGCCGTGGGCGGCCTCGTACTCATACTTGCCGTCCGGGGAAACCAGCACGGAAGTCATCATGGCCAGGGAACCGAAGGCGGTGGACACCATGTCGGACATCACGTCGCCGTCGTAGTTCTTGCAAGCCCAGATGAATCCGCCTTCAGAACGCATTACGCGGGCCACGGCGTCGTCGATCAGGGTGTAGAAATACTCGATGCCGGCGGCCTCGAACTGCTCCTTGTAATCGGCCTCGTAAATCTCCTCGAAGATGGCCTTGAACCGGCCGTCGTACTTCTTGGAGATGGTGTCCTTGGTGGCGAACCACAGGTTCTCCTTCACGTCCAGGGCATACTTGAAGCAGGCATGGGCGAAGCTGCGGATGGAAGCATCCGTATTGTGCATGCCCTCGATGACGCCGGGGCCGGCGAACTCGTGGATCACCTCCTCGATACGCTCACCGGAAGCACCCTCGAACACCAGTTTGGCCACACCGGGCTCGGTGGTCTGGATTTCCACATCGCGGTACACGTCGCCATAGGCATGACGGGCGATGGTGATGGGCTTCTTCCAGAACTTCACGGCCGGGTGGATGCTGGGGATGGTGATGGGTGTACGGAACACGGTACCGTCCAGCATGGCACGGATGGTGCCATTGGGGCTCTTCCACATCTGGTGCAGGTTGTACTCGCTCATTCTCTGCACGTTAGGAGTGATGGTGGCGCACTTCACGGCAACGCCCAAACGCTTGGTGGCATTGGCGGAGTCGATGGTCACCTGGTCGGAGGTCTTGTCGCGGTACGGCAGGCCCAGGTCATAATACTCGGTCTTAAGGTCCACGAACGGGAGGATGAGTTCATCCTTGATCATTTTCCAGAGGATTCTGGTCATTTCGTCGCCGTCCATCTCCACGAGCGGCGTAGTCATTTTAATCTTTTCCATATTATTTACGGTTTTTGTAATAATTCATCAGGCAGCCGTCGGCCAGGATCTGGCGCTCATCGGCCGTTAAATTCTGGAAGTAGAGGCGGATGGGTGTGGAGCGGCCGTCGCGGGTGATCACACGCGCTTCAATTTCTTCCTTGCCGCCCAGTATGGCCTCCCGGATGCCGGGCACGAACACATAGTCCCCCACCTCGTACTCAAACGGCGTTTCCTTGCCGATGGTGAACGGAACGATACCCCAGTTGATGCAGTTGCTGCGGTAACGCTTGGTGGCATATTCGTAGCAAATGTTGGCGTCGCCGCCCAGCACCTTCTGGCAGGATGCGGCCTGCTCTCGGGCGCTTCCGTCTCCGGGCTTGTTGGCAAAGACGCAGGAGCCGAAGGACGTGCTCTCGGCCGATGTCCCGGCCACCGCCAGGGCCTTCTTCAGGTCTTCGGTGAGCTGGCCGGCCCTGCGGCTGCGGTCGTCCTCCTGGATGCGCTTGCTGCGGCCAACATACTCCGGCACGCGGCGGCTGAGGGCGAATTCGCTGAGCTTCAGCGGGTTGGAACGGTAGCTGGAAGTCTCGCCGGAAGGGATGAGTTCGTCGGTGGTGGTCACCGGGTCGTGGATGACGGCGGCCAGCTCCAGCAGCATATTCTCCTGCATGGCGGGCATCACCGGCCAGTCCTTGATGTTGGGACCGTAGCGGAGCGGCTCCTCGGGCATGGCCTTGCCAAAGCCGTTGTAGATGCGCTTCTCGTAGATGCGGCCGTCGAACTGGTAAGGCTTGTGGGTATCTTCGTATTCGATATCCGTGGCAGCAGTGATGCAGCCGCCGTTGGCAGCGGTTGCGGCAATGCTGCGGGCGTCCATCAGGGCCACCATCGAAATCTGTCCCTGACCGGGCTTGGAGCCTTCACGGTTGGGGAAATTGCGGGTGGTGTGACGGATGCTGAGGCCGTTGTTGGACGGCACGTCGCCGGCGCCGAAGCAAGGGCCGCAGAAGGCGGGTTTAATGACCACGCCGGCCTCCAGGAGCTCTTCGGCAATGTGATTGCGCGTAGTGGCCAGATACACGGGTGTGCTCTGCGGGTAGGCGCTCATCGTAAAGTAATCGTTGCCGATGGATTTACCCTTGAGGATGGTGGCAGCCTCGGAGAGGTTGTCATAAGTACCGCCCGAGCAGCCGGCGATGATGCCCTGATCGGCATACACCTTGCCGCCGCGGATCTTGGACATGAGGTCCGGATGCACCTTCTCTCCAAAACGCTTCCTGGTGTCCTCTTCGATGGCCTTGAGCACCTTTTCGGGATTCTCCTGCAGCTCGTGGATGGACACGGCGTTGGACGGATGGTACGGCAGCGCGATCATGCTTTCCTGCTTGCTCAGGTCGATGGTGATCATGGCATCGTAATACGTCACCTTGCCCGGCTCCAGCTTCTTGTATGCCTCCGGCCGGTTGTGCATCTCAAAGTACTTCTTTACCTCCTCGTCCGTAATCCAGATGGAGCTGAGGCAGGTGGTTTCGGTAGTCATCACGTCGATGCCGTTACGGAAGTCGATGGGAAGGTTATCCACACCGGGGCCGGCGAATTCCAGCACCTTGTTCTTCACGAAACCGCTCTCGAACACAGCCTTCACCAGGGAGATGGCCACATCGTGCGGGCCGATACCCCTGCGCGGCTTGCCCTCCAGCCATACCAGCACCACCTCCGGCGCATTGATGTCCCACGTGTTTTCCAGCAGCTGCTTAACCAGCTCGCCGCCGCCTTCGCCCACGCCCATATTGCCCAGCGAACCGTAGCGGGTGTGGGAGTCCGAACCCAGGATCATGTTACCGCAAGCCGTGAGGGCTTCACGGGCATACTGATGGATAACCGCCTGGTTGGCAGGCACATAGATACCACCATATTTCTTGGCGGCAGAAAGGCCGAAAACATGGTCATCCTCGTTGATGGTGCCGCCCACGGCGCACAGCGAATTGTGGCAGTTGGTCATGGCATACGGCAGCGGGAACTTCTCCAGTCCGCTGGCGCGGGCCGTCTGGATGATACCCACATAGGTAATGTCATGGGACACCATGGCGTCAAAACGGATGTTCAGGTTCTTGCCTTTGGAACCGTTCACATCGTGCTTCCGCAGGATCTGATAGGTAATGGTGTTCTCGCGGGCCTCGTCCTTGCCGAGAGGGCCCTCCGAAGCGATGGTCTTGCCATCGAGGAGATAAACTCCATTGGGATTAAGTGTTATCATAA
Source organism: Bacteroidales bacterium (assembly GCA_016285175.1). Lineage (GTDB taxonomy): Bacteria > Bacteroidota > Bacteroidia > Bacteroidales > UBA932 > Cryptobacteroides. The sequence continues at coordinate 6,391 of JAEEQF010000052.1, read as the reverse complement.
TATGATTGAATCAATAAATATCGTCAAAGCAAGCATATCGGCCGCCCCGCCGGGAGAAATGCCCTCCGCGGCATATCGGGCGCACAGATCTTTCAGTTTCTCTTCCGACCAGTTTTCAAGCAGCGATGCAGCCTCCCCCTTCACCACTTCCGCCCTCTCAGGCCCCACCCGCTTCACCACGCAAGTATCGTCCAGCGTGGACATAATCCTTAGCAGCGTCGCCTGCCGGGGCTTTTCCGGAGCATCGGTTGTTTGCAGGGGGAAAGAAGTCTTTTCCGTAGCATCGGCATTGTTTTTCGCGGAGGAAAAGACTTCTTTCCCCCGCAGTTCGCGATAATACGGAAGCCAATCTTCAAAAAGTTCCTTGTAACCCGTGGCAGCAATCCGCCGGGCGCCCATGAACGTGGAATGGAACTGATTGTCTGTCAATTGTTTACAAAAAACAGCCTGGGCAATTTCACCTAGACGTTTTTGCATAAGTTCCTCAGTAGCAGGCGATTCCATTTCACGGCCTGCGGCGTTCAGTGCCAGTCCCAAACAAAAGATGGCACCCCGGTGCGTATTTACTCCGCCCGTTGCCGCCATCATGGCCTTTTCTGCATCCATGCCCAGCTGACGGAGCTCATCGGCCGATGCCGCAACGGCCATCCGCGGGAAGAAAGGCCGAATGGCCGATATCCCCTTGAGCATGAGCGCATAATCCATATCCTTATGGGCACCGCAGGAGTCCGGACAAACCAGCCCCGGCTTCAGCGGCAACTCCAGTTCCATCCGCAGCGCCCGCTCTGCCAGCACGGCCAGCAGATACGGCCAAGAGGTCTCCGGACACAAAGCCGATGCCCTGGCGAATGAACCATCATATAAGGCTCTACGTACAGCCGATGCAGAAACGGCATCTGCGTGCGTGGGGTTTGCGATGGCTTCGGGGAAATTGGTTTTTCCGGTAGCGTCCGGAAAAATAATTTCACCGATGCCGCCGGCCCCGGCAGATGCCTTTTCAAGACGCGGTATAACAACCGCATTGGGTATTAGAGTGTTATAATGAGCAGTAAGAGCATCAAGAGGTTCAGAACCGACAAAACGCACAGAAGCGTCAAGTGCAGGAGCAATCCAGCGGCTATAAAGATCCAGATCCAGCCGCATCTGCGTTTCCGCCGCATCCGACAAATCCTTCAGGAAATAAGTGGGAAAAGTAGCTGCAGAAATGCAATAATCACTGCCTTCCAGCACTATAACTGAGGCATCTGCGTGCGTGGGGTTTGCGATGGCTTCGGGAAATTGGCTTTTCGGGTACCGCCCCGAAAAGTAATTTTCCGATGCCGTTGGCTCTGCAGATATCACGGAGGCATCTGCGTGCATGGGGTTCGCGATGGCTTCGGGGAAATTGGTTTTTCCGGTACCGTCCGGAAAAATAATTTCACCGATGCCGTGGGCCTTGGCAGATGCCGAAAAACCGGCACGGATCATGGCAAGACGTTCGGCGTAAGGGAACAGCGAAAGATCTTCCTTCACTGGGATGACGAACAGATTATCTACCTGCTCCGAAGCCTTTTCAATCAAGTACTTATGTCCCAGCGTGAACGGATTGGCGTTCATCACGATTACGCCGCTGCGGCCACTCTTACGGAAACCCCTCAGGTACTCGCAGTACCGCTCCAGTCCCCTGCCATTCTCCAGCAGTACAGCCTTGGGCGAGTGCGCCAGCAACTTGAACCCCAGACTCTCGAAAATGGCCTGGTTCTCCGGCTTGGTAAAGACCTTCAGATTATGGATACCACTGGCCGATGCCTCCGCAATAAGCCGCGACACCAACGGTGCCACCAGCCCCTCCGAACGGGCCTCCTGTGCCACTGCAACGCATTTTATGATGTCTTTGTAAAGGCCGGCCCCGGCCAGGATCCTGCCATCGGCCTGAACCGTAAGATAACGGTCCAACGCCTCCATACGCAAACCATTGGAAGCAAGGAACTGCTCCAATTGCGTGTAGAAATAAGGAGAGCTCAAAGGCAACTCCTGTATGTCCCGGTTTCCGTATGTCTGCATCCTTCTTGCAAGCTTTCCAATACTCCCGGTTCCGCCTGCTATGGAATCGCACTGCGAAGGTAATAATTTATTACCGATTTACCAATATTAAATTATAATTTTAAATAAGATTTTACCATCTCCTCGATTTTTGCAAGCAATTCTTCCTGCGTATGCGCTCGCGCCCGCATACAGACCCTGGCCGGCTGAGCGCAAAGCAGGCACCGCCTGGGCTCCAGGCCGATATCCTCCCGACCGATGGCTTCTATGCATGGGGTGGAGGTATGCTCCGCCGTAGCATCGGCATAATTATTCGCGGAGGCGGAGCATATCTCCATCCCCTTTTCAAATTCCACCGGCCTTGCAGATGCCGCTGACACCAGCACATCCAGGTCCATCAGGCGTCCCAGCGGGTGGCTGTCTTCCAATTGACAGGCCCTACGTTTGGCTTCCAGCGGATCCATCGGCACCAGGAAATAGCCTTCATAACCTGTTTCCAAGTCCTTAAACTCCTCATATTCAGGCTTAAAGGCCTCCCGGACAGCTTTCACTCCGGCCCGGGCAATGGCCAATGACAGCTGATTCCGTTTCACGCTGCCAGGCAGCTGAACCGTGAGGCACAGCAGGACACGGCCCGGGTGCGCATCCAGCAGCTGGCGCTGGTGCGCTGCCCTACGGTCCCGGCTCTCCAGAAGTTGTTCAAGGGTAATCAATGGGCGTTGAATGGAAATGATTGGTTATCAGAAAGATAAGTAAAAATGCCCAGACAAAACGACCAGGCATTTTTACATAAAACGTTATAATTCAAGCGTTTCCATTCTACGCTTGGATATTCATAATCTTGTCCAGGACGGAGCCGTCGCGGTTCATCACGATACCCACCACCTTGTCTCCGAAAGGCAGCGGATCCGGCTTGCCGATGATGGAAGACGCCTTATCGGCCAGCGCATTGATATCCACCACATTAAGTCCAGCGGAAAGGAGGCGTTCCTTAATCTCCGGACGGGCAGGGTTCACGGCTATGCCATACTCCGTAACCACCACGTCCACCGAAGAACCGGGCGTGATGAGCGTAGTGACCTTAGGCACCACGCAAGGGATGCGGCCTCGGAGCAGCGGGCACACGATGATGCTGAGAGCGCTGTCCGCCGCCGTGTCCTGGTGACCGCCGATGGCCCCGCGGATGATACCGTCGGAACCCACCAGCACATTCACATTGAAGTGGGTATCCACCTCCAGGGCGCTCAGGATCACGATATCCAGCGCGTGCGTGGCGGAGCCCAGATGCTGGCCCGAAGCGTACTCCACGGCCGATACCTCCTGGTGCGAGGGATCGTTCTTGATGGATTCTGCCGCCACCTTGTCAAACGACTGGACATCAATTAGTTTGCCGATGAGTCCTTCCTCGTGGAGCTTCACCATGTGAGCGGTGATGCCGCCCAGGGCGAAGGAGGCTTTGATGCCCCGGTTCACCATCTCTTCCCGGATGTACTTGACGGCAGCCAGGGAGGCGCCGCCCGTACCCGTCTGGATGGAGAAACCGTCCACGAACAAACCGGAATTGATGATTACCTTGGCCGCCTGCTTGGCCAGCAGGATGTCACGGGGGTTCTTGGAGTCACGGATGGCTCCGGCCGCAATCTTGGAGCTGTCCCCCACCGAATCCACCACAACGACGGATTCCACATCGGCCGCGTGGATGGACATGGGCATGTTGGGATAGGGCACCAGATCGTCCGTAATTACCACCACATGGGCGGCATAGCGGGCATCCGGCAGGGCATAGCCCAGGGATCCGCAGATGCTCTTGGCATTCTCGCTGCGGGAATAGCCGCAGGCATTGCCCAACTCGTCGGAAGAAGACGCGCCCAGGAAGGCCACGTCAATCTTAAGTTCGCCGTTGGCGATGGCGCTGCCGCGGCCGCCGTGGGAACGGAACACCACCGGCTCTTTCATGAGGCCGTGGGAAATGGCATCGGCCAGGGTACCGCGCAGTCCGGAAGTGGAAATGCCGGTAATGACACCGTTCATAATGTGTCCGATTAGCGGAGCATGCACGTCCGAGAGGCTGGAGGCGGCCAGTTTGAGGTCCTTGAAGCCCATCTGGGCCAGCTTGTCCACTACCATGTTCACCACCTTGTCCCCTCCGCGGAAATGATGGTGGAAAGAGATGGTCATGCCATCCTTGAGACCGGAACGCCGGATGGCTTCTTCCAGGGTAACTAACTTGGTATTTCTCATAGCATTTCCTCCTCACTGATTACACCGGCGGCAACGGCCAGGGCTATGGTACGTTCTGCCCGGAGCACCACGGGACGGTCCACCATCTTGCCGTTCACGGCAATGACACCGGAGCCCTTGGCCTGGGCCTCCTTGATGGCGGCCACCACGGCGCGGGCCTTGGTGATTTCCTTCTCCGTGGGCGTAAACACCTCATTTACAACCTCTATCTGACGCGGGTTGATGATGGACTTGCCGTCGAAGCCCAGCGTCTTGATAAGTTCCACTTCCTTGCGGAAGGTTTCCATATCGTCCAGGTTGGAGTATACCGTATCGAAGCAGGCGATGCCGGCGGCACGGGCCGCCACCACAATCTGCTCCCGGGCCAGCAGGAGTTCTGCGCCGCCCGGAGTGCGGTTGGTCTTGAGGTTGGCCGAATAGTCCTCGGCCCCCAGGGCGATACCCATCATGCGCTTGGAAGCGGTGGCGATGGCATAGGCGTTCACCACGCCCAGGGCGCTCTCGATGGCAGCCATGATCTGCGTCTCCCCCACCCGGCCGATCTCGGTTTCCACCTTGAGGATTTCGGCCTCCAGTTCCTTCACTTCATCGGCCGTCTCCGTCTTGGGCATGCGGATTACATCCACACCGGCCTTGACTACGGCTTCCACGTCCTTCTTGCCGTACGGGGTGTTGAGCGGGTTGATGCGGACCACCATTTCCGTGGTTCCGTAATCAATGGATTTCAAGGCGTTGTACACCAGCAGACGGGCAGCGTCCTTCTCCGCCATGGTAACGGAGTCTTCCAGATCCAGCATTATGCTGTCCGGCCCGTAGATATGGGCATCGGCCATCATTCCGGGATTGTTGCCCGGAACGAACATCATGGTTCTCCTTAGTCTTTCCATACGTCCTTTCCCGTTGCCCGGACGGCGGCAGCGGTGACCCGCGCCCGGATGGTACAATCCAGCGCACCTTTGTCCACGGCCTCTACGTGCGCATCCTTAATTCCCAGGCCTTCAAGCGTTTCCGTGATAACGGCCTTGATTTGCCGCCCGAACTGGGCAGCGACGGAGCTCTGCAGCTCTATGTCCAGCCCCTCCCCGGGGCCGATCTTGATCATAATGTCGCCGGATTCCAAAGTTCCAGCTACTGCTTCTTTCATAGTTTATTATCCTTGATGTGCGGGACGTAAAAGATCCAGCACTACTTTTACGGGGTTGAAGGTTTCAATGGGGACTTCTACGAAGAGGGTGTTCCAGTCGCTCATGGCGCCGTTCCACAGGCCCGGGAGCTCCAGGGCCTTCAGTTCGCGGCCTTCGAAGCTCTTGGAGCTGATGAAGCCGGCTTCGGGGTCTACATATTCCAACAGATTGAACTTGCCGCCCTTATAGTCCCTGAGGCAGCAAACCAGGTCTACGGGATTGAAGTGCGTGGCGCGGGCCATGGCGGCCATGGCGCCGGCATCCTCCTTGTTGATCTGGACGCTTTCCAGGATCTGGAGGCTGGTGCAGCCGTCCTTGCCGGCAATCACGTACGGACCGCCTCCGGGTTCCCCTTCGTTGCGCACCATGCCGCACACGCGGATGGGCCGATTCAGTTTTGCACGAAGCATCTCCACCCTTTCGGCCTCGCTGCGGGCCAGCGGCATCTGGACGCAGAGGGTCTTGTCCAGGAAGTTCTCTATCTCGTTGCACAGCTGCACGGACGGAGCCTGGTCCAGCTGCCTGAGGTAACCGAAGATGCGGTCCCTGAGCTGGAGGGCGACACCCATGATGACCTGCTTGTATTCCGCCGTGACGGGCAGCAGCTTCTCGTGCGCAACATTATCTATGTTCTTGATACTCACCAGTTCATCTTCCACCTTGTTGAGGTTGTAGATGAGGGCGCCGTGGCCGGCCGGCCGGAAGAGCAGACTGCCGTCGGCCTTACGGAACGGCTTGTTCTCCGGATCCACCGCCAACGTATCCGTGGCCTTGTCCTGGAAGGTGAAGCGGATGTTGTATTTGACGCCGTAGCGCTTCTCATAGGCCTCCTTCACTGCGCCGATGGCCTCTTCAAAGAGGGCCTGATGCTCCGGAGAGATGGTTACGGTGAGATTGCAGCTTCCGTCGGCATTGCGCATATATTCCCGCGCCTCCACCAGGTG
>JAEEQF010000177.1 GCA_016285175.1 Bacteroidales bacterium | reverse complement strand
GGAACATCCTGGTTACCGGTCCCATGGCCGATGCCCCGCACGACCAGCTGGGCACCTGGGCCTTCGACGGCGAGAAAGACCACACCATAACGCCGCTCTCCGCCCTGCAGGAGCGTTTCCCCGGAAAGGTCACTTACGTGCCGGGCCTCACCTACAGCCGTGAAAAGCGGGAACGCTTTGACGAGGTGGTGGCCGCCGCCCGTCGCGCCGATGTGGTGCTGGTGTTCCTGGGCGAGGAAGCCATCCTCTCCGGCGAAGCCCATTCCCTGGCCGACCTGAACCTGAAGGGCTCCCAGAGCGAACTGCTCGCCGCCCTGAAATCGGCCGGAAAGCCCGTTGTGGCAACCGTGATGGCCGGCCGTCCGCTCACCATCGAGCGGGACCTGCCCAACTGCAACGCCCTGCTGTACGCCTTCCATCCCGGAACTATGGGCGGCCCCGCCTTGTCCAACCTCATTTTCGGTTATGCGGTCCCTTCCGGAAAGACGCCCATAACCTTCCTCCGCACGGTGGGTCAGGCTCCGCTTTATTACAACCACAACATGACGGGACGTCCCTACAACGGCGAAACCCTGCTGGACGATATCCCGGCCGAGGCCGGACAGACGTCCCTGGGCAATACGTCCTACTACCTGGATTACGGCGCCTATCCGCTGTTCCCCTTCGGCTACGGCCTCAGCTACACCTCTTTCGCCTATTCCGGGCTGGCCTTGGACCGCGAAACTTACGGTGTGGATGACACCATTACCGTTTCCTTTACCCTGGCCAATACCGGCGGCGTGGAAGGTACGGAGGTAGTGCAGGTGTACGTGCGCGACCTGGTGGGCTCTATCACCCGTCCCGTGAAGGAACTCAAGCACTTCCAGCGTGAGACACTCAAGGCCGGTGAAAGCCGGAAACTGGAGGTGGAAATCCCCGTCTCCGATCTGGCCTTTGTGGGCCTGGACGGCGTAAAGAAGGTGGAACCCGGCGAGTTCCGGCTGTGGGTGGCCGGCGACAGCGCTTCCGGAGAACCCGTTTCGTTTAACGTTCGATAGTTGTTATAATATGTTTGTCCGTTTCCTTGCCCTGGCTGCGCTGATGGCCTTTGTATCCTGTGAGGTGAAGGCCGATGACCCTGTCATAGACCCCGTTCCGGAAGAGACCGGACCGGTTGCCAGCGTCTTCACCACTTCTGTGGCCGGGCAAAGGATGACGGAAAGCGAGATCCGTCTGGGAAAACCGGAAGACGCCATCTTCTATAAGGTGGAACTGAGCGGCGAAACCTTCCAGCAGGTGGACGGCTTCGGCCTGGCCATTACCCAGGCCAGCTGCTTTAACCTGCTGCTGATGCCTTCCGAAGACCGGACGGCCTTCCTCAAGGAACTGTTCAGCCGGGAAGAGGGCCTGGGCTCCTCCCTTATCCGGGTATGCATCGGCGGGTCCGACTTTTCCATGGATGAATTCACCTGGTGCGACCGGAAGGGGATGGAAAACTTCGGCGTACATCCTCTGGACGAGGAATATCTCTTCCCCATCCTGGACGAAATCTTCCGGATCAATCCCGATGTCCGTATCATCGGCTCCCCCTGGAGCTGCCCCAAATGGATGAAAATGCGGGAGAACGGCAGCGGGGATTACGACAGCTGGACCGGCGGACGCCTGAACCCCGTCTATTACCAGGATTACGCCACCTATTTTGTGAAGTGGATCCAGGAGATGGAGAGGAGGGGCTATCCCATCTATGCCGTCACCCTGCAGAACGAGCCGCTGAACCGGGGCAATTCCATGTCGCTGTATATGCCCTGGGAAGACCAGCGGGACTTTATCAAGCAGGCGGTGGGACCGGCTTTCCGGGCCGCCGGGCTCAAAACCCGCATCCTGCTCTTTGACCACAACTACAACTACGACGATATCGCCTCCCAGCGGGATTATCCGCTGCATATCCTGGAAGATGCCGATGCGGCGCAGTACGTGGCCGGATCGGCCTGGCACAACTACGGGGGGCACGTGAGCACCCTGGACAAGGTCCACAGCCGCTTCCCCGACAAGGACATCTATTTCACGGAGGCGTCCATCGGCACCTGGAATTATTCTTTTGACGGCTGCCTTATCAACGATTTCCGGGATATCTTCCTGGGAACGCTGTCCCGCTATGGGAAGGGCGTCACGCTGTGGAACCTTATGCTGGATGACCAGCGTAAGCCGTACCGTCCCGGCGGATGCAGCACCTGCTTTGGTGCCGTAACCATTTCATCGGCCGACCATTCCCTCAAGTCCATCGTGCGCAATTCCCATTATTACAATGTGGCGCACTGCTCCAAGGTGCTGCAGCCCGGCGCCGTCCGGCTGGGAACCAAGGGCTATTCGGCCGACGGGCTCACCTACCAGTGGTACCGGAACCCGGACGGCTCCAACGCCCTGCTGCTGCTGAACGAGAGCGGAAGCGAAATTCGTGTTAACTTTGTTACCGGAACTGCTTCCGTGGCCTGCAGGATCCCTGCCAAGTCCATCCAGTCCGTCATCTGGGGAAAATAGTCTGATAGTCATGCGTCATATCCGTAAGATTGCTTTTTGCCTGGCTGCCCTGCTGGCCTGGACGGCCTGCCAAAAGGAGGTGAAACAGCCGGAAGAGCCCAAACCCGTGCTCCACTATGTCCAGGTAGTTTCCGAAATCGTAGATATCCCGGAAAAGGGAACTGTGGAAGTCCTGTTTTCCGTGAAAGACGCGGGCTTCACCTTCGACTTGCAGCGGGATGT
>JAEEQF010000176.1 GCA_016285175.1 Bacteroidales bacterium | reverse complement strand
CTTTCCCCTTTTCAACAACAGCCTGTGCCTTTCCATAATAAGTGGTTGCCGTGGCGGAAAGGAAGCTTTCTTCGGAGACCGGATTGGCGCTTCCGAATCCCAGAAGACGCCCGCCGGTCACTTCAATACTCACCGGGATATCGGAATGGGATTCCAGTGCACCATTTTCTCCTGTCAGTGAAATGGGGATATAAATCAGTTTCCCATGGGATTCAATCCGGGCATTAAGATGCAGAGCGCCATCGGCAGAGGAAAGGAAGGAACGACGTTCCTCTTCCGGATAGATGGCCACGGCCTCCAACGTCCCGGGCGCATAGGGGACTTTCCAAACAGCCGTATAGTCCTCTACAGCCCGCTTGCCCAGCGACTTCCCGTTCAGGAGCAGTTCCACCGAGGGCGCATTGCTATATACCTCTACCGTTGCCGTAATCCCGTCCTGTCCTTTCCAGCCCCATGACGGAATGCTATTGGTTCCCCGCCAGGAGGATTTGGCCGGGATATCCTCCCGAACGGGACGGACGGCGATGAGCGGATCCATCGGCCCTTCATTCCAAAGTGCCTTCACAAGAAGCGCTTCACCCGTGGGGTTCCCCAGTATATCCAGAATGCCGATATCGGCCAGCAACCAAGGATAAGGTTTGGAAAGGGCAATTTCTCCGCCACCATAGGCCCAGGCGCCGATGCCGGCTTCACCGATATAGTCCCAAGCAGACCACAGGAAATCGCCCACCAGATATGGCAGACGCTGGGAATCCCGCCAGTTCTTCACGACATCCTGCGGGAAGGTCTCACTCCCCACAATCACACGCCCTGGATGTTTCTCCCCTTCAATGGAATACCGCAGATTGCCGTAGTTGTAGCCGGCGATGTCCAGCGCATCCAGGATGGGCGTACATACAGAATCTGCAAAATCCGTCAATACCTGATTATAAATGAGTTTGTTAAGTTTCAGCATCAATTCGTTGAACTCCTGGCTGGACATGGCTTTCAAGTTCACCGCCTGATACTTTTCCGCCGTTTCATTCTTCGGGGCCGATTCATTCTTGTAATACAGCCCTGATCCCTTGGCCGTTCCGCTGAGTATCATTATGTTGATGCCTCCTGTGACGATACGCCCGGGGTCCAGGCGATGCAGGTCGTCAATCAGGGTATGGGCTACCTCCATGCCTCCCGGCAGCACCGGCTCGCTGATTTCATTGCCGATGGAATACATCAGGACGGAAGGATGATTGAAGTCCTTGTTCACAACGGCAGCCGCGTCAGAGCGGTAGTTGTCCATAAAGTCTTCTGAATAATCGTGCTCGTTCTTGGGCAGGAACCAGCCGTCGAACAGTTCGTCCATGACATACATTCCCAGCCGGTCACAAGCCCTGAGAATGTGCTCCGATGCAGGATTATGGGCGGAACGGATAGCGTTGAAGCCATAAGACTTGAGGATGGATATACGGCGCAGCGCCGCATCTTCATAGTCACAGGCTCCCAGGACGCCATTGTCGCTGTGGATGGCGCCGCCTCTAAGCAGCAGCGGCTCTCCATTGATTTTCAGTCCGTCCGGTCCATAGGTGATCTTACGAATTCCAAACTCTACTTCCCGGCGTTCCATCGTCCTCCAACCCTTTTTCAAGGTGATAACGGCCGTATAAAGAGACGGAGTTTCCGCCGTCCATAAATCGGCGTTCGGGATGGTCAATTCCAGGGAATCACCTTTGGCGGATACAAGCGTGCGCCTGCCCCGGCATATTTTCACCTGCACTTTTCCTCCACTATGACGCGTACGGACAAGCACTTTTGCCGGATGGATATCCACAGTAGATATCCTTACGTCTTCAATGTACTCTTTTTCCTGAACAGATAAGGCCACATCGCGATAGAGGCCCGCCCCGCTGTACCATCGGCAGTTGGGCATGGCCGAATTGTCCACATCCACACGGATGGTATTCTCTCCGCTTCGAAGAAAGCCGTCCAGGCATACCTGAAAAGGAGTAAAGCCGTTTTTGCAGCCGCCGGCTTCCTTCCCGTTAACAAACACTTTTGTACGGCGATAGGCTCCACCAAAATTGAGCGTAACGTGTTTCCCCAACCAACTATTTGGAACATTCAGGACCTTTTCGTAATGATAGAAGCCGCCCGGATAATAGGCGGAAGCATCTCCGTCAGGAAGTTCCGGATTACGCTCTTCATGCAGCATGGCATCGTGAGGAAGGTCAACGACGATGTGCTTCTCGTCTCGTTCAGACCAGAAGGTCCATCCACTGTTGAAACTACTCTCCGCAGCCAACGCCGGCAGAGAAAGGATGACAGAAAGGATAACAAATACTTTTTTCATTTCTTACGTTATAAAGCTTGATTGACACGGAACGTCTTTCGGGCAGGAACCGTAAATTCACTTGCCACCTGCTCGGAGCAGACATCCGTGCAGAATCTGGCGGTGTAAGTGCCCTTCTCCGTCACAAAGGCCGATGCGCTTTCGTCAAAGGAAGCCAGGTCATAGGTCGTGAAAGTCATTTCTACAGTCTGGGACTCGCCGGGAGCCAGTTTGCCTGTCTTGGCAAAAGCCTTTAGTTCCCGCTCCGGCTTGTCAAGAGCACCCGCGGTCGCAGTAACATAAAGCTGAACCACCTCACGGCCGGCCACGGAGCCGGTATTCGTCACACGGATGCTGGCGGTATAAGTATTTCCGCGGCGCTTTACAGAAGGCTCGCTGTAGGCGAATGAAGTATAGCTGAGGCCGTATCCAAAGGGATAGGATACTTCCGCACCCCTG
>JAEEQF010000051.1 GCA_016285175.1 Bacteroidales bacterium | reverse complement strand
TGCCAGTTTGTCACACATAACTGACAGATTGTCAAATATTTAGCTACATTTTGAAGTGGCACCGGATTTGCCCTTTTCATGGCGTACGGCGCAATGAAAGACCGCCGGAAGAACGAATGTTTGACTTTTAAATTATAGGAGATTAAAACTATGTTACCCGTCAGAAGAAACAACCAGGTCTGGGTTCCGGACATTTTCAACGATTTCTTTGACAACAGCTGGATGGAGCATCCCAAGGCTACCTGCCCGGCCATCAACGTTTTAGAAACCCCCGAACAGTACCAGCTTGAACTGGCCGCCCCCGGTATGACCAAGGCCGATTTCGACATCCATCTGGATGAAGACGGCGATCTGGTGATCAAAATGGAAAAGAAGCAGGAAGAGCAGCATAAAGGCCACTATGTGCGCCGCGAGTTCTCCTACACCAAGTTCCAGCAGACCATGCTGCTCCCGGACGACACCAACCGTGAAGCCATCAACGCCAAGGTGGAAAACGGTGTCCTCACCGTCACCATGCCCAAGGTGAAGAAGGTGGAAGCGGAAAAAGTCTGCAAGCAGATTACCGTAGAATAAGGAAGGGGAATCCGCTTTATGCAAACTGAAAGGGGCCAGGCGCTTTCCGCCTGACCCCTTTCAGTTTTGCTGTCATTACTACTTCAGGAACAGGGTCATTTCGGCCATCTGCTGAATGTTGTCCGTAGTGCTTTGGATGTCGTCAATCACAAGTCTATAGTACTTGTAGGGAGTGCCGTTGTCAGGGATTGTATAGACAAAGTCTGTCTTATTGGCAGCCTGCAGCACCGTATCGTTCGTGATACGCTGGATTAAAGCCCAGCCGTCAGCCAGGATGGAAGCATCGGCATCGGTGGCAAAATTACCGCCGTAGAGGGTCCAGCTCTTCCAGTTGCGATCGGGATAGGTTGCAGTGTCGCTGCCCGTAGTCAAAGTGTAGCCTACCAGTTCCAAGGAGCTTCCGACCTTCCAAATCACCTGATCCTTTACTCCGTTCTGCCATTCAACTCGCTGGGCATAGGTGGTAGCATCTGTCCTGTAGCTGCACCATTTTGTATCTTTATCAAAAACAAAGGAAGCCGCTGATAACCAGCGGCTTCCTAAGCGGTGCGGACGAGGCTCGAACTCGCGACCCCCGGCGTGACAGGCCGGTATTCTAAACCGACTGAACTACCGCACCAAATTTTCAGTGAACTTCCCTTTCGGGATTGCAAAGGTAACACCTTTTTTTGAATCTGCAATAGCTTTTTTCAAAAAAATTAATCAAAGATTTCGGCCAACTTGCTTTCCAGGGCTTTACCGCACATACCGCGGGCCACAAGCGTTAATACCCGTAACATCATGCTTGACTGCTCCGGAGCAGGCGATGGCAAATACGGCGGCAGTCGCCAGCATAACAATAGATAACTATTTTATATACTGTTATTTAAATGATTTTTCTAGGGATTATTCTGCGGGGTGATGCTAATGAGGATTTCCATGGATTCCGGACGCATCTCGTCGTCCAGGTCGTCGTGGCGCACATAGCCCACGCCATGGGCGTACCAGGTATCCGACCAACAGGATACATGATGCATGGGAGCGTTCTCTTCCTTGAATTCCCGGGCTACGATACAGTCGAAAGTACCGGCAGGCGTGGTGATGGTTTCCCTGCGGAGCACTTTCCTGCCCGTTACATCCACTTTTAATTTAAACGCGCCCACGTTTATGACACAATGGGAATCCGGCAGGGTATCTCCGGGATTGATGACGGAAGGCATGATGGTAGGATCCCCGGTATAGGAGGTTTTGAAGCTGGGGAACATACCTTTGACCATCGCCATTATCGTGGCTCCAAAGTCCATCTCCACGTCCCCGTTCTCCAGGATGGTGACACTCTGCTCCGAGCGGCCGCCATACAACTCCCTTCCGCTGGCCTTTCTCATGGTGAGGCCGTAATGGACCTTGCGGGTTTTCCCTATGGTTTCCACCTCCCCTATCTCCATGGTGGTAGTCTGGGTTACCTTTTTGTTTGAACCAGACTTATAGCGCTCAAAATACAAGGTTTTGTGCCCCGTATACGAAAAATACGGTTCCCCTGCCATGGCCCGCTGTGAAACAGCGGCTGCTAGCACAAAAAGGACAAAACCAAGTAGCTTTTTCATTGATAATCAATTTTAAGTTGCAAATTTACAAGGAAACCTATTGAAATCAAAATTAAATTTTTTATTATCTTTGAGCCGTGAATCATTTGGGAGAAATCATATCTCTGCTTGTGGCCCTCTCCTGGACTGTCACCGCCTGGTTCGCCGACAAGGCCAGCCGGAGGGTGGGCGCCATGGTCACCAATGTACTCCGCCTGGTGATGGCATCGCTTTTCCTGGGCGTCCTCCTGTGGATAACCATAGGTCATCCCTACCCCGTCTATGCCAACAAGGACACCTGGATCTGGCTGGGCCTTTCCGCCCTGGTGGGCTATATCTTTGGCGACTACTGCCTGTTCAACTGTTACGTATACATCGGCCCCCGTTTCGGGCAGCTGCTTATGACGCTGGCTCCGCCCATGGCCGCCATTGCCGGCTGGCTGATGCTGGGCGAAACGCTTTCCTGGAAATCCATCATCGCCATGGCTATAACGCTCTGTGGTATTGGCATTTCCATCCTTAGCCGGGATGCCGGCGGAAAGCACTTCAAACTGGATCTGCCGCTCAAGGGAATCCTGCTGGGAGTGGGCGCCGGCGTGGGACAAGGGGTGGGCCTGGTGCTCAGCAAGATCGGCATGCAGCACTATGCCGATGCCCTCCCGTCCGATGCCCCCGCCCTTATGGAAGGGATGCTGCCTTTCGCCTCCACCATGGTGCGCGCCATCATAGGCGGCCTGGGATTCTTCCTGATCCTGTGCCTGCAGAAAGACTTTGGCAAGCTGAAAAACGCCGTCAAGGACCCTACGGCCATGAAATATGCCTCCATCATCACGCTCTTCGGGCCGGCCATAGGGGTTTCCCTGTCACTGATGGCGGTACGTTACGCAAATGCCGGTGTCGCATCCACACTCATGGCTTTGACACCGGTCATCATCCTGGCTCCGGAAGTGCTCATCAACAAGAAAAAGATCCGCCCCAAGGAGCTTATCGGCCTGGCCGTGAGCATCACGGGCGTAGCCCTTTTCTTCCTCCTGTAGGCCTTTATTTAGCCGCTATGCACTCTATCTCCACCAAGGCGCCCTTGGGGAGCGTTTTCACGGCTACGGCGCTGCGGGAGGGGAACGGTTCCGTAAAGAACTGTGCGTATACCTCGTTCATGGCAGCAAAATCTCCCATATCGGCCAGGAATACCGTGGTCTTTACAACCTTGGAAAGGGTGAGGCCGGCAGCTTCCAAAATGGCCTTTGCGTTGAGGATGGACTGACGGGTCTGCTCTTTTACGCCGCCCCCCGGAAAGGCACCGGTAGCTGGGTCGATGGGGAGCTGTCCCGAAAGGAAAACGAGGCCGGCGCCGCTGTCAATGGCCTGACTGTAAGGGCCGATGGCGGCGGGAGCCTTATCTGTGCTGATGGGTTTCATACTGTATCTCTTTTTGTTTTCCCAAATATATGAAAAATGCTTGAATTATACTATTTTTGTCAAAAATGCCCCCCACTATGATACTAAACGAATCTTACACGCTTTCCAATGGTCTCGCCATCCCCAAAGTGGGCCTTGGGACCTGGCTTATTCCGGACCACGAAGTAACCGCTGCCGTTAAAAGCGCCATCAGCATGGGCTATCGGCATATCGACACGGCGCAGGCCTATGGGAACGAACGCGGCGTGGGCGAAGGAGTCCGCACCTGCGGCATCCCCCGGGAGGAAATCTTCATCACCACCAAAGTGGCGGCAGAGCTTAAGACTTACGATGCGGCCGCGGCATCCATCGACGGTTCCCTCCGCAAACTGGATTGCGGTCCGGCGGACCTCATTATCATCCACTGTCCCCAGCCCTGGGCGGAGTTCCGCGGCGCCAAACGCTATTTCCAGGAGAACAAAGCCGTCTGGAAAGCCCTGGAAGAAGCCTATATGGCCGGCAAAGTAAAGTCCATAGGCGTTTCCAATTTCCTCATCGATGATTTGGAGAACCTGCTGGAAGACTGCCGCGTCAAGCCCATGGTCAACCAGATCAAGCTGCATATCGGCGAAACGCCGTCCCCGCTGGTGGCATTTTGCAAGCAGCAGGATATCCTGGTGGAGGCGTACTCCCCCATCGCCCACGGCGCTGCCCTCAATAATAAGGAGTTAGCCAAGGTGTCGGAGAAATACGGCATCACCATTCCGCAGCTCTGTATCCAGTACACGCTGCAACTGGGAACGGTTTCCCTTCCCAAGTCTTCCAATCCGGACCATATCCGCTCCAACGTTCAGCTGGACTTCACCATCTCCGAGGAGGACATGGCGGCATTAGAGCAATTGGGCGCCTAGGGCTGCTTATTCTGCAGATAGTCTTTGAAGAAGCGGCCCTGGGTGGTGGGCGTAAAGTCCCAGTCACTGATTAGCGTGGGCGCCCAGCTGGTATCAAAGCACCATACCGTGAAGGAGATGCCCTTCTTTTCGAAGTATTGGGTGATGTGCTGCCCATAGACCTCCGTGGACATCACCGGGATATGGGCACCGGGTTCATCCGGCAGGCAGAATCCAATCTCCGTGCAGATAACGGGGTAAGTATCGGCTACATAGCCGAAGTCTTTCTCCCACTGTCCTTCCCAGGGCTGTTCCCGTTTCATGGGATACGGGTGGGATACATAGGCCACGTTGGGACGGGCTATGGGCTCCGAGGCCACCGGCGTAAGGTCGTACGCCCAGTTGAATCCGGCGCAAAGGCACACGGCCCGGGGGTTATATGTGCGCACGGTATCTATGATCTGCTCCTGCAGTTCTTTCCATTCGGTCCAGGTGCAGGAACCAACCCCCTCTGCGGTGACGGTGGGTTCGTTGAAGAGTTCGTACAGCGCCACCGCCGGCTCGTCCTTGTAACGCCTGGCAACGGTGCGCCAGAACTTGAACGTCTCCTCCCGGGTGGTCCTGTACATGGGAGAAGTATACTTCTCCTCCTTCAGGTTGCCGATGGTGTGCCAGTCCATGATAACATACATCCCATGCTGTTTGGCCCACGCAATGCCCTGGTCCATGGCCTGGAAGGTCTCTTCCCAGCCCATGGCGTTCAGGTTGGTGGGATGGACGGCGAAACGGACTACATTGGCTCCCCAGGCCGCCGCCTCCGCGAAATAACGCTCATTCCACTGCCCGTCACGGACCAGTTTCACAGGATCCGAGAAGCAGAGGCCGCGGAACACCAGTTCCTTTCCCTGAGGGTCTATGAATTTATTTCCCTCCACCTTTACCCAGCCTTCACCGGAGGTACAGGAGACAATGAGGGATAAAGCCATGGCGATGGCTGCAAGGATGACAGGTCTCATAACTATTCTGCTGAATGGATGCTTCTATTCTTCTCCCAAACGGGCCTGGACCACGTTGATGACATAGTCTCCCGCCTTCTCGCATTCCCCGATAAGGTCGTTGAGGACGGTGCCCAGCTCATAGCTGTAAAGGTTCTTGTCCAAGTTGGCTATGTTCTTATCCTTCAGTTCGTTGCGAAGGTTGTTGATTTGGTGCTCAATATCATAGGATGTGCCGATGTTGAACTCTTCCCGGTGACCGCTTAACGCACGGTTCATCTGCGTGAGGGCTTCATCCACCAGTCCGTACATCTGCAGGATGCCAACGTTGATACTGTCGTCGAACCACACCTTGTGCTCCCGCTTGCGGCGCATGATACGGGCCAGGTTGAAACAGCTGTCGCCCACGGATTCCAGTTCCCCGATCTGCCGCATCATGGAGCGGATCTTCTCCTTGGTGTCGTCCGACAGGTGGGCCGATCCCACATCGCCCAGGTACTTGCCGATCTCGTTCTCCATCTGGTCACTCACGTCCTCGCCCTTCTGGATGCGCTCAAAGAGCTTTTCGAAAGGCTGTTCTTCCTGTGTGGCGTAGAGTTCCCTCACCAGGGCGAACAGGCGCTGCATCTTTTCTCCAAATACCACAATCTCCTTCTGCGCCTGCAGGACGGAGATTTCCGGGGTCTTCATGAGACCGCCGCGGATGTATTGCAGACGGAATTCGTCTTCCTCCTCCGACTGCTTGGGCTTGATAATCATGCATACCAGTTTCTCAATCTGCGGAATGAGCCAGATGAGGATGGCCGTATTGATTACGTTGAAGAAGGTATGGAATGTAGCCAGGGCGAAGGAAAGCTTGGTGGGATCCTGCTCCGCGGCATTGGGATCCAGCCCCACCACGCCGCAAACCATGCGGACGAAGGGGAAGAAGAGAATGAGGACCCAGATTACGCCGAACACGTTGAACACCAGGTGAGCCATAGCCGTTCGCCGGGCCTGCGTATTGGCGCTCATGGCAGCCAGGTTGGCGGTAACCGTGGTACCGATGTTCTCACCCATCACCAGCGCGATACCCTGGAAGATGGTGATGGCGCCCGTAGCGCAGAGAACCATGGTTATGGCCATAAGGGCGGCAGAGCTCTGCACAAGGGCCGTAAGGATGGTGCCTATGAGCAGGAACAGCAGGATGGTTCCGTAGTTGGTCTTGAAACTGGAGAAGAATGCCACCACGGCAGGCTTGCTGGCCAGATCCATCTCCACGCCCGTGGCCTTTAACATGCCCAGGGCGAAGAGCAGGAAGCTTAAGCCGAAGAGGAAATCTCCCAGATAGCGCTGCTTACCGGTTTGGATGAGGACGATACCCACCAGGAAGACGGGCCATACCACATTGGCCATGTTGAAGGAAAAGCCTGCCGACATGATCCATGCACTCATGGTGGTACCGATATTGGCGCCCATGATGATGGAAATGGCCTGCGTAAGGGTGAGCAGGGCTGCATTCACGAAGGAAACCGTCATGACGGTGGTTGCGGCCGATGACTGGACCGCGACGGTAACAAGGGCACCGGTAGCCACTCCGGAAAAACGGTTGGTGGTCATGGCTCCCAACAGATGACGGAGCTGGGGACCAGCCATTTTCTGCAGGGCTTCGCTCATCACCTTCATACCATAGATCAGAAGGGCGATGGAACCCAGGAGTTTCAAAACGATTAGCATATACTAGAGAATAATCTATTTGCAAAGATAATAATTTTTTGCAAAGGTTTGACGGAATATGTATATTCGCGACATGAGTATCATCCGTTTTACATCCATCCTGTCCCTTATGGGTCTGATAGCCTGCGGGAGCGGTTATAAAGACCTGAATATCAATGAATTTGAAGAGACTGTCTCCCATGGCTCCACTGCCTTGGTAGACGTCCGTACCCCGGAGGAATACGCCGAAGGACACCTTCCCGGCGCCTCCAACTGTGACTGGAAGTCGGAAGATTTCCTGTCACAGATGGAATCGGCCTTCCCTAAGGGGACGCCCATCGCCCTCTACTGCCGGAGCGGAAGACGCAGCGCGGAAGCCGCCGCCGCCCTTTCCAAAGCCGGATACACCGTCTGCAACATGCTGGGAGGTTACCTGGCCTGGACGGAAGCCGGAAAGCCCACTACCAAATATGAGGTGGAGACCTTCTTCACCCGGGAAGGCAACCCGGTGGCCATCACCCTTATCAAGCACGGCACCCTGGCCCTTTCCTACAAGGGAAAGACCATCCACGCGGATCCGGTGAGCGGTCTGGGAAAACCCACGGACTATGCCGCCGAATTCCCCAAGGCCGATGTAATCCTGGTCACCCATGAGCACGGGGACCATTTTGACAAGGAAGCCATCGCCGCCCTGTATGAAGAAGGGAAAACCCAGTTAATCACCAACGCCCGCTGTGCCGAAATGCTGGGCTGGGGAGAGGTTATGGCCAACGGAGATGCGGGAAAGATCCTGGAAGAGATTGACATCCAGGCCGTTCCCGCATACAACTATACAGAAGGCCGCACCCAGTTCCATCCCCAGGGCAGGGACAATGGCTTTGTGCTCACATTCAACGGCCTCCGCATCTACATTGCCGGAGACACGGAAGACATTCCGGAGATGGCCCTCATCAAAGACATCGACGTGGCTTTCCTCCCCGTCAACCAGCCCTATACCATGACGGTGGAACAGTGCGTTAACGCCGCCAAGGTCCTGAATCCCAAAGTGCTCATCCCCTATCACTTCGGCCAGACAGACCTTTCCTCACTTCCCGGGCAGCTTCCCGGCATCCAGGTGCTCCTCCGCCAGATGCAATAAGGCCTACAGATTCATGAAAGGAAGATCCTTGGCCTGCTCCATCAGGAGTGCGGCCATGGATTCGTTGCTCTCCGAGGGACCGTACAGCTCGTCAAACATGAGGCGGATGATGGCTTTCCCGCCGCCGCTTTTCATGATGTGGGCGATACAGACATCCTGGGGTCCCACGGAAGAGGAAACGATATCCAGGTCCGTAAGGCCCATCTGGTAGCAGGCTATCTGATAGGCGGCTTCGGAGTTCTCCTTTATCATCCGGGCCACATCTCCCAGTGTCTTGCAACCCAAGGCCTTAAAGATGGTAAGATACGGCATCAGGGACACTTCCTGGATTTCGGCCTGGTTCATGGCGGCGATACGCCGGTTAAGCGGGCCGAAAGGATTCAGCCCCAGATAACTGCGGAAGGTGTCACCGTCCAGCGGAACCTCGTCCAGATTGCCGGACGCGACCAGCGCCTGCATGCGCCGGCGGTAGTCCGTAAGTTCCGTCCGTATACGGCTGAACTGTTCGTCCACCAGCTCCAGCATGCCCGCCAGCTGGTTGATATTGCGGATATAGTAGCGGGGAATCTCCACCCCGGACTTGTAACCGGTATCGTGATCCAGCGTGGACCAGGCATGCTGCAGGATGGTTCTCATCTGCACTTCAAAACGGTATGGGAGACCGGGCGTCCGGCATATATAGTGCAGGGACAGATAGCCGAAGCTGTCCAGATCCAGCAGTTTCCGCTTGTCTACAGAATCCTCCCAGTCCACCTCGAACAGGCGTTCTATGGCCGATGCCACCTTGTCTACGTCGTCCAGATAGAAGGTAATCACCCGCATGCCGAGGATGTCGGTTATATCGGCCAGTGATTTGTACTTGGCGCCCTTCAGTTCCAGTTTCCCGGCCAGGGAATCCTCCGTTTTTACACGGGATTCCACCGCCGCCACAAGGATGCCGGCGTCGGACAAACACTTCCGGACCTTATCTTCAATCTCTTCCCGTTTTTCCTTGAAAATGGGAAGATGGGCCCGATATTCCTCCAGGATGGACTCTGCGTGTGAATCTAATGCGTACATAAAGGGATGGGATTAAGGATTGGCAGGACGGCCCATACGCGGCGGAGTGGCAGGGCGCAGGGGTTCACCCATGGCGGAAGCCTCCACATCGGCCTCGTCCAGCTTGAATACCATGAATTCCGGCTTTTCGGCGGTATAGGGGGTCCATTCGCCGCCATCGGGGCCGTTGGGGTCTCCGTACTTGGCAAAATTGGTCCAGTAAGTGAGTTCCTTTTCCGCCAGGTCCCAGTCACCCTGGGTCCAGGGACGCCAGCAATGTTCCAGGGACTTGAACACAAACCACAGGTCCGAAGAGTGGAAAGCGCCCTGCAGCACGTTGGAGCGGCCATCCGTGGGCAGCGGACGGGCAAACTGGTACGCATAGGCCTTGCCGCCCATTTCCTGCCGGTTCAGGCAGAATTCACTGATCTGGCCGGCCATATTGCCGGAGTCGTTGAGCGTAAAGCCGATCATGTAAGGGATCTGCGCCAGCGAGCCGTCGACGCAGGCTTCGTCGAAGGTTTCCTTGAGCACATAGCCGTCAATATACGGGCTGATGGGCATGGCGGACAGGATGCTGCGCTTGCCGGTGGCCGAGGTATAGAGGGTGCCCATGGCATAGATGGTTTCCGTAGAAGCCCTGCGCAGGGCGGCGAGGTCCTTGAATCCGGCCCAATCGGCCACTTCCTTCACGGAGGCTTCCGCCTCGGCGAGCGTGGCCTGCGTCTGTGCAGGCATCACCGGACCGCCCGGGAACATGGGCTGGGCGGGTTTCCGGGGATCTACCAGGCCGCTGCCGCTCATAATTACAGCCTTGTTGAAGAGGCCCTTGGTGAGCGGAGAGGCGCTGAGGAACTTGACGCTGCGGGAACCGGCGCTCTGGCCGAAAATCATCACATTGTCCGGGTCTCCGCCGAACTGGGCGATATTCCTCTGCACCCAGCGCAGCACCTCAATCTGGTCCAGCGTTCCCCAGTTGCCGGTGGCATGATCCGGGTCTTCGGCCGACAGTTCGGGATGGGCGAAGAAGCCGAACGGGCCCACGCGGTAGTTGAACGATACCAGCACCACGTCCTTGCCGCCCCAGTATTTGCCGTCGAACTCCGGCTCACTGCCCCAGCCTTCGCGGAGGCCGCCGCCAAAGATCCATACGGCAACCGGGAGTTTCTTGTCCACCTGGCCGGGCGCCTTGGTCCAGACGTTCAGGTACAGGCAGTCTTCGCTGTACGGGGCCTCCTCCCCGTATCCCCATTCTGTGGTATAGCCGCCGGGATAATGGGCAGCCTGGAACGGCGGATGGCCAAACTGGTCACAGACGCGGACGCCTTCCCACGGCACCACGGGCTGGGGGGCCTTCCAACGGTTCTCTCCGATGGGCGGAGCGGCATAAGGGATGCCGCGATATACATAGACACCCGGAACATCCTCCAGGACAACACCCTGGATCTGGCCTCCTTCTATGGTGAGGACAGGATTATTGGGAGCGGACTGGCATGCGGCCAGGGCCAGGGCCAATACGCTTAATAACAAACTACGTTTCATGAGCTCAGGTTTTAAATGAAAAAAGGAGGCCGGAGAAAAGGTCCGGCCTCCTTATTGATTCAGAAGAACTTAGTAGCTTACCATCGGCTCCAGCTCCTTGGCCAGGTCGATGTACTTCTGGATTTCCTTCTCCACGGGAGTGCGCTTGCAGAGGTGCTTCTCCTCGTTCACTTCCAGCATCTTGGCAGCCAGGTTGGCGGCGTTGCGGTTGCGAAGTTCCTTTACGGTATCTACACCGGCGGCTTCCAGCAGCTCCGAGAACTGAGGGCCGACGCCCTTGATGCGGAACAGGTCTGCGTGGTTAACCCAGGTGAGGATGAGGTCTCCGCGAATACCGGTTTTCTCTTCCAGAGCCTTGCGGCCCTTGGCGCTGGCGCCTTCTGCCAGAAGCTGGTCCACGGTCTCGATACCCGCGGCAATTAGCTTCTCTGCATACACGGGGCCTATGCCCTGAATGTCGATGATTTTGTAGGTCATATCAGTAGTTTTAAAAGGTTATGTCCTTAAATGGTCTCCCAAATATAATAAAAATTACGATAAAAAGAAAAATTTTTCATATATTTGCATTGAAACCGAAAAAAGATGGACCTTTGCCCTTTGGACGCTGAAAAGATTTACTATTCCTCGGACCTCCTCACGCTGGAGTGCGAGGAGGGTCCGGTGACGCTCAAGATGAGCGAATGGCTGCAGCGGGATCCGGTAAGAATCCATAAGATGATTGTCAAGGAAAAGGCCCTGAAAGTGGACCAGATGGAGGTCTTCGCCCCGCTGGTATCCAAACTCCGCCGGGCAGACTACGAGTACTATCGCCGCATCACCGGCCTTAAGATGATTATAGACTTTCCCGGGTTCTCGTCGGAAGTGGAAGCCAAAATCCCCTACGACACGGACCCCATCGCCTTCTACAAGTGGTGGCGCAAGGGAAAGAACGAATACAAGGTCTATCTGTCTCCCGCCTATCAGTTCAAACTGTTCCAGAAGGTATCGGCCATGGAACCCAAAGTCATGCTCAAGAAAGACATCGACTTTGTCAAAAACTTCTGATTATGACCCTGCAAGATATTCTCGGAGTCCCCACGGCCCCTTCGCAGGAAGAGCTTGGGCGGGACATCTGGGACGACGAATATTGCCTGAGCTACTCCTCCGACGGGAAGCGTCTCCTGGATGCGGAGAACTTCCCCTCCGAAGTAACGGTGAAAGAAGGCTGCGAGATTATCTGTGACGATGTCTTCGCCTTCCAGGACTATATGGCCGAAAGGAATATCGGCGAAGAGATTCCGCTGGAGGAGCGTTCCTCCTTCCTGGAAAAGATCAAGCTTCCCGCCTCCGTCACCCACATTGGGAAAGGCGCTTTTGCCGAATGCGGGGAACTGCTTTCCATCAAACTCCCCACGAGCCTTCTGAGCATAGGGGAAAGTGCCTTTGCCGATTGCTGGCAGCTGGAAAAGATAACGCTGCCCGCCGGGACGCGCGTAATCGGCCCCCGGGCCTTCCAGGGCTGCGTGAACCTGTTCCAGGTCCGGCTGAACAAGGCGCTGGAATACATTGGGGAAGACGCTTTTGACGACTGTGAGAGCCTGGAGACCATCCTGGTCCCGCACGGCCAGCTGGACCGCTTCCTGCAACTGCTTCCCAAGGAACTGCACGAGTTTATAGAAGAATTATGACCGGACAGAATTTTACCGTGGGCCACGACGGTCCCCTGCTGCAATACCTCTTTGAGTTGTTCCCCGCCCAAAGCCGCACGGGCGTGAAGAATATGCTGTCCAAGGGACAGGTCCTGGTGAACGGGGAAAGCCGCACCGCCTTTGACCAGCCCCTTTTCAAGGGCGACAAGCTTACGGTGCTGCCCAAAGGCATTTCCATTGCCCGTGCAACCCGTTCCGACGCCCGGGAAGAAGTGGAGAAAGCCGGTGTGAAGATCCTCTTCGAGGACGAGTACTATCTGGTGGTGGACAAGCCCTCCGGCATGCTCTCCGTCTCCACCTCGCGCGGCAGTGCCGCCAAGTCCGGCCACCGGGAAAAGACCCTGTATGCGCTGCTCAACGCGTATGTGAAGGTAAACGCCCGTATGCAGCGCAAGGAAGACCTGCTGTCCGGCGTGGCGCCGGACCGTTCCACCGCCAAGGTATGGATCGTGCACCGGATAGACAAAGGTACCTCCGGGGTACTGGTCTTTGCCAAGAGCGAGCGGGCCAAGGACATCCTCCAGAGCAAGTGGAAGAACCTGGTGCTGGAACGCAAGTACGTGGCCTTCCTGGAAGGCCGGCTGGAGAAGCCGCAGGGTGCCGTTCAAAGCTGGCTGGTGGAGAATCCCAAGTCGCTCAAGATGAATTCCTTCCAGGAAGAGGTCAAGGACGGCCAGCTGGCCATCACCCATTACAGTTCGCTGGGGCAGTTCCACCGCGGCCGTTTCACCTACACCCAGGTGGAGTTCTCGCTGGAGACCGGACGCAAGAACCAGATCCGCGTCCACGCCAGCGATCTGGGCCACCCCATTGCCGGGGATGACAAATACGGGGCCCAGACAGACCCCATCCGCCGCCTGGCCCTGCACGCGGCCTCGCTGGTGTTCCGTCATCCTTTCACCAACCACACCGTCCGTGTGCTGTCTCCCCTGCCGGAAGCCTTCAACCGTTTCGAGCCCATAGAAGGATGAAGCGTTTTGCCCGCACAGAACGGCTGGTGGGGCCGGACGGCATGGAAAAGCTGTCCGCCGCCAGGGTTATCCTGTTTGGCATCGGGGGCGTAGGCAGCTGGTGCGCGGAGGCCCTGGTGCGCAGTGGCATCGGCCGGCTCACCATCGTGGATCCGGACTGTGTGGAAGAAAGCAATATCAACCGGCAACTGCCTGCCACAAGCGCCACCGTAGGGCGTCCCAAAGTGGAAGTCCTGCGGGAAAGGCTTCTGGAAATCAACCCCGACGCAGACATCACCGCCCTTCGCCTCCGCTATGAGAAAGGGGCCGATTTCCGCCTGGCGGAATACGACGTAATCATCGATGCCATCGATTCACTCACGGACAAAATGAACCTCCTGCTGGAGGCATCGGCCGCTCCGGGAAAGGTTTACTGTTCTCTGGGCGCCGCCTGCAAAACCGACCCTACAAAGGTACGGGTAGCCGATTTTTTCTCCGTGAAGGGCTGTCCGCTGGGTGCCGCGCTCCGCAAAAAGATGCGGAAGAACAAAACCCTTCCCCTGAAACCCATCCTCTGCGTCTATGACGAAGAGGTTCTTCCCAATCTGGGTGCGCCGCAGGACCCCGGTCCCGGAAAGGCCGTAGCCAACGGGACATTTGCGCATATCACAGGAATCTTTGGCTTTACCCTTGCGGGGCTGGCTATCCAAGGCATTCTGGGCACAAACCCTTGAGCAGATAGCTGGCTTCCTGCACGGCATAGCCTTCCGGTGCCTTCACCGGCGGGATGGGCGTATCGTCCAGGCAATAGGTTTTGTGGCACTTGAGGCAGTAGAAGTGTACGTGCAGGTCGTCGTCCAGGTCTTCGTGGTGGCTATGGCAGAGTTCATAGCGCACCGGATCCCCGTCCAGCATATGGACCAGATGTGCGTCCCGGAACGTTACCAGCGTACGGAAGACTGCGCTTTTATCCACCGTCTCCAGCTTCTCCTCCAGCTCCATCAGGGACAGGGGGCGCCGGCTTTCCTGCAGGGCCCGGGCCACAAGCAGGCGGTTGGCCGTTGGCTTAACGCCGTGATGCTCAAGCAGTTCCTCCAGAATCATAGCAGTTCCTCCAGAAGCGCCTTGCAGTGGCCGGGCAGGATGATGTGGTGATTGCCGATGGGATTGGTAAGGAAGTAGCGGGCGTCTTCCGGCCGGAGCTTCAGCACCACCTGAGTGCGGCAGAGGTTGTTTTCGTACTGATTGTAAAGGAGTTCCCCTTCGGCCGCAAAATGGCGGTCCAGTTTTCCGGAGAGTTTGAAAACCGTTACCGGACCTTCCGGCATTTCTCCATGGATGCCCACGCCGATTCCGGATTCGAAATGCGTGTCATACTGCCAGTTCCCTACCAAATTGAACGGAACGGTGCAATGGGCGAAAAGCATCTCTCCGCTTTCCGCATC
>JAEEQF010000050.1 GCA_016285175.1 Bacteroidales bacterium | reverse complement strand
TACTTTTACCGGTTTGTCCAATCTGGGCCTGGAGGAGATGAACGTTGAGGGGCTGCTGTCACAGGTATGGCTGATCGGGAAGGACCTTTTGGGCGCCGTCGCGCTCAAGACGGTTCCGCGCCGGCTTGCCTGGGATGCCTTGCCTTTCCAGGCCAACCTGGGTGTCCGTTATAAGATGCCCTTCTACCAGGCGCTCTCGCTGGGCGTAACCGGCAATTACGCCGCCTATCAGATTCTTCCGTATTGGGAGGTCCGTTCTGTGCTTGCGCTGAATCCGCTCTCCTGGCTGGACGGCTGCTTCTCATTCGGAACCAGTTCCCTGGGTCTTACCTGGGGCGCTTCGCTGCAGGTAAGCCTGTGGAACTTCAGGCTGCATGCAGGTGTCCAGAACGGCTTTGGCGGAACGGTTCCGTACCGCTCCACCCCGCTGGAGGCCAATGCCAAGACCGTCATTATCGGCCTTACTTACGATCTTTAATTCCTTCTTTACTATGTTTGACGCAGTTAGAATCAAGGACGCTTGCGTCCAGTGGATCCGGGACTGGTTCCAGGAAAACGGACCGGGCTGCAATGCTGTGCTGGGGATTTCCGGAGGCAAGGACAGCAGCATCTGCGCTGCGCTTTGTGTGGAAGCCCTGGGAGTGGACCGCGTGATAGGGGTAACCATGCCCAACGGTGTACAGCCGGATATAGACGATTCCATGCAGCTGATCCACCATCTGGGAATCAGGCACTACAACGTGAACATCGGCCGCTCATTCGATGCCTTGATGGCGGAGGTGGAGGCGCAGCTGGGGCACGAAGCCAGTGACCAGACGCGCATCAACATGGCTCCGCGCCTGAGGATGACGGCGGTCTATGCCATCTCCCAGAGCAACAACGGCCGGGTGGTGAACACCTGCAACCTTTCCGAAGACTGGGTGGGCTACAGTACCCGTTATGGCGACGCGGCGGGCGACTTTTCGCCCCTGGGAGGCCTTACGGTGCAGGAAGTGCTCTCTATCGGCACGGAGCTGGGACTGCCGGACAATCTGGTCCACAAGATCCCTTCCGATGGCCTGTGCGGCAAAACGGACGAAGACAACCTGGGCTTCACCTATGCCGTGCTGGACAAGTATATCCGCACCGGCGTGTGCGAAGATGAGGCCACCAAGGCCCTGATTGACCGGAAGCACGTAATGAACCTGTTCAAGCTAAAACCCATTCCACACTTTGAACCGGAATTTTAAATGAAAATCTGCGGCGGAATCCGCAGATTTTTTGTTATATTTGTAAACCACCGGAATCTGGGGCTATCTATGGCGCAAAGGGAGTACATGGACCTGTTGGAGTTACAGGAAAGGATTAAGGAAGGTATTGAAGACGCCTTTCCGGAGCGGTATTGGGTAAAGGCGGAAATAGCGTCCTTCAGCCCCCGGTCCAACGGGCACTGCTACCTGGAACTTTCCCAGAGCCGGGGCGGCCAGCCGGTGGCCCAGAGCCGCGCCATGATCTGGAAATGGTATTTTCCCCGGCTCAAGGCCTTTTTCGAGCAGGCGGCCGGGCAGCCCCTCCAGGCGGGCATCACCGTGCTGGTGAAGGTGCAGGTGAGTTACAGCGAACTGTATGGCATCAGCCTTTTCATAGAAGACATAGACCCGGCGTTCACCCTGGGGGAGAAAGCCCTTGAACGCAAGCGTACCATAGAATTCCTCACAAGGGAAGGGTACATGGACATGCAAAAGGAACTGGCCCTTCCGGAGCTGCCATACCGCCTGGCGGTCATCACTTCCAAAACGGCTGCGGGATACGGAGATTTCAAAAGGCATCTGCTGGAAAACGAGGAGGGCTATGCCTTCCGGCTGGACCTGTTCGAAGCCCTGATGCAGGGGGAACAGGCTCCCGCCTCCATCCTATCGGCCATCCTGGAAGTGCAGGAGCAGCCGTACGACGCCCTGCTCATCCTCCGCGGCGGTGGCAGTGACCTGGACCTGGCCTGTTTCGACGATCCGGACCTGGCCGTAGCCATCGCCTCCTGTCCCGTCCCCGTTGTCACCGCCATCGGCCACGACAGGGACGTGCACATTGCCGATATGGTGGCGCACAGCTCCGTCAAAACCCCCACCGCCCTGGCCGATCTGTTCCTGGATGCATACCGTGCCCAGGACCAGCTGCAGGACCGGCTGGCCCAGCGCATCAGCGCTGCCGCCCGGCAGCTGCTTTCCCGGGAGGAACTCCGCCTCAAGAGTGCCGATGCGGCCGTCCAGCGTGCCATCCGGGGCCGCCTGTCCGCCCTGGAAATGCTCTTGCAGCGCAGCGTGGGACGCATCTCCAGGGGCCTCCTGCAAAAATATGCCGACAGGGCCCGCCTCTGCGAGGCCGCCATCCACCGCGTGCGCTTCGCCGCCCAGGCCCGGTTAAGCGCCGAGGTCTCGCGCGTGGCCCTGAAAGAAGCCCTCATAGGCGCCTCGGACCCCCGCAAGATCCTGGGCCTGGGCTATGTCCTGGTAACGGGCAAAGACAACAAAGTGCTAAAGACCGTGGAAAAAGTACACGTGGGAGACCGCATCGGCGTACGCTTCAGCGACGGTTCCCTCACCGCCAAGGTAGACGAAGTATACACCGAAAACATTGATAATAACAAAGTTAATATAGCGTAGCGGAAGAACTATTGTTTCAAAAACCCATGGCCACCCTCGGCCGTGTAAGAGGGAGGGGCCCACAGCAGTGCCCGCAGGGCACAGTGAGGTGGGAGGGGTCGCGAAGCGACGGTTTTTGAAATAATAGTTCTGCAGCGAAGCAAAAAAGATGAATATATGGCCGAGAAGTTTGATTACGCAAAGGCCATCCGGGAACTGGAAGAGATTGCCGCGAAGGTGGAGAACCCGGAGACCAGGCTGGACGATATTGACGCGCTGGTGGGCCGGAGCAAGGAACTGCTGAAGCAGTGCCGGGAGTACTTGCGTACGGTGAAAGACAAAATAGACGCTTTGGACAAAGACTAACCGCATATGAAGAAGATTTATCAGACCGACCCTTGGCTCATGCCGTTCAAGGACGCCATCGACGCCCGGCATGAGCGCATCTGGCAAACCCGCAGGCACATTGCTGGAGACGGGCTCCTGAAGGACGCCGTCAACAACCACATGTACTATGGCCTGCACCGCTGTGCAGACGGCAGTTGGGTGTTCCGGGAGTTCGCCCCCAACGCCTCCAAGATTTTTCTCATAGGAGACTGCAACAACTGGAAACGCACGGACGGCTATGCCCTCCGGCCTCTGGGAAAAGGAGACTGGGAACTGAAGCTGCCGGAAATGTTCCTCAGCCACGGCCAGCTGTACAAACTGTTCATCGAATGGCCCGGCGGCGGGGGAGAGCGCCTGCCCTCCTATGCCACCCGCGTGGTGCAGGATCCGGTAACCAAGGTATTCTCCGCACAGGTGTGGGCCCCGGATAAGCCGTACGTATGGAAGCACGGCCACGCCGGGAAACGCCCCCATCCCTTCATCTACGAATGCCATATCGGCATGGCGGCGGAAAAGGAAAAGGTGGGCAGTTTCGAGGAATTCCGCACGCAGGTGCTGCCCCGCGTGAAGAAGCTGGGCTACGACACCATCCAGATCATGGCCCTGCAGGAGCACCCCTATTACGGTTCCTTCGGCTATCAGGTGTCCAATTTCTTCGCCCTCTCCTCCCGTTTCGGCACCCCGGAAGAGTTCAAGGCCCTGGTGGACGACGCCCACGGAAAGGGCATCGCGGTGGTTATGGACATCGTGCACAGCCACAGCGTGGACAATGTGCTGGAAGGCCTCAGCGAATTTGACGGAAGGGAAGACCTGTACTTCCACCGCGGAGATGCGGGCCGTCACCCCGCCTGGGGCTCCCGCTGCTTCGACTACGGTAAGGACGAAACCCGTTATTACCTCCTTTCCAACGTGAAATACTGGATAGAGGAATACCACATAGACGGTTTCCGCTTCGACGGAGTCACCTCCATGCTGTACTGGGACCACGGCCTTGGCAAGGATTTCGGCAACTATTCCCTGTACTTCGACGGCGGCGTGGACGAGGATGCGGTCATCTACCTGTCCCTGGCCACCCAGCTGGTGAAGGAGATGAATCCCGCCGGCTTCACCATCGCGGAGGACGTCTCCGGCATGGCGGGCCTGGCCGCCCCGTTCATGGCCTTCGGCGTAGGTTTCGACTTCCGCATGAGCATGGGCGTGGCCGACCATTGGATCAAGTGGATCAAGGAGCGCAGCGACGAGCAGTGGTCCATGGGAGAGATCTGGTGGGAACTCACCAACAAGCGGGCCGATGAAAAGACCGTCTCCTATGCCGAGTGCCACGACCAGGCCCTGGTGGGGGACAAGACCATCATCTTCCGCCTCATGGACAAGGAGATGTACTTCTGCATGAACAAGGAGTCGCAGAACGATATAGTGGACCGCGGCATAGCCCTGCACAAACTCATCCGCCTGGTCACCGCCGCCACCGCCGGAGACGGCTATCTCAACTTCATGGGCAACGAATTCGGCCATCCGGAATGGATAGACTTCCCCCGGGAAGGGAACGGCTGGTCGTACAAATATGCCCGCCGGCAGTGGTCGCTGGCCGATAACGGCCTCCTGCGTTACGGAGACCTGGAGCGTTTCGATAAGGAAATGGTGCACCTCCTCCGGCAGGAAGGGGTCCTTTTCCACCGTCCGGAGCTCCTTGTGGCCGATGAAGAGAAGAAAATCTTGATTTTCAGACGAAAAAACTGTATCTTTGCGCTGAATTTCTCGGCCACAGGATCGTTCGCGGACTACGGGTTCTCAGCTCCTGCGGGCGAGTTTGTGAATGTGCTCGACAGTGACGAAGCCCGTTTCGACGGATTCTCCAGGCTGAAGGAAGGAGAGCATCACGTTTCCATGCCCGGGAAATGCCCTAACGGGAACCAGGCGTACAACCATACCCTCAAGTTGTACCTGCCCGCCCGCTGCGCCATGGTTTTGAAGCAAATATAACATCATATTTATGGCTTTTTTGAAATTCAACAAGTCTGAGCTCGTCAATCTCTCGTACTCGCTTAAGCGGGAGATTATCCTGGCGAACAAGACCGGAGCGTATTGCAATACGTCCATCGTCACGTGCAATACCCGCCGTTACCACGGCCTCCTGGCCGTCCCGGTAGAGAAGTTCGACGGCTATCGGCATCTGTTGCTGAGTTCCCTGGACGAGAGCCTGATCCTGCGCGGAAAGCGGTTTAACCTGGGCATCCACTGCTATGGGGACATCTATGAGCCCCGCGGCCACAAGTACATCGTGGACTTCGACGCAGACCCGGTTCCCTGCATCACGTACAAGATCGGGGAAATCGTTTTCCGCAAGAGCATCGTCCTTCATCCGGACGATAATCAGGTGATGATAGGCTATGAGCTGGTGAACGCACCCGCCAAGGTGGTCCTGGAACTCAAGCCTTTCCTGGCTTTCCGCAACGTGCACGGCCTAACCGGGGAAAACGACGGCGCCCGCACGGACGCCAAGCTGGTCAAGAACGGCGTGGCCTTCAACCTGTACGAAGGTTTCCCGGACCTGAACCTCCAGGTTTCCACTTCCACGGCTTCCTTCAAGTCCAATCCCGTCTGGTACAAGGGTATCACCTATTCAGACGAGATGCGCCGCGGCTACGACTGCCGGGAAGACCTCTTTGTCCCCGGAACCTTCGAGATGGAAATGCATTCCGGAGACTCCATCATCTTCTCCGCAGCGGCCGGGGAGCCGGTGAACGCCCCTTCCCTCAAGCGCCGCTTCGCCGCCACCATCAACCAGATCGGCCCCATCACTTCCTTCCACGACCAGCTGGTCCGCCAGGCCAAGTCGCTCATCCGGGAAGACCGGGGCGTCAAGCGCATCGTGGCGGGTTACAGCTGGCTGTACACAGGCCTGCTCCGGGAAACGCTCAATTCCGTTGCCGGACTCGCCCTCTACGGGCAGGACGATCCCAAGTTGTTCGAGGAAATCCTGGACAACCTCATTGCAGCCAACCAGGAACGCCTGAGCCGCCGCACCACCCAGGTGGAGGCGCCGCTGTTCCTGGCCATCACCCTGCAGCAGTATATCGCCTATGGCGCATCGGCCAAGGACGTGTGGGCCAAATACGGTCCGGTGCTCAAGTCCATCCTGGAAAGCTACCTGCCGGGTGTCCGTCAGGAAGTGGCCATGCAGCCCAACGGCTTGCTGTGGGCCCAGATGGACGGCGTGGCCCTCACCTGGATGAACGCCTATATCAACGGCCGCGCCGTTACGGAGCGCGCCGGTTACCAGGTGGAGACCAACGCCCTTTGGTACAACGCCATCGCCTTCGCCCTGGCCAACGAACGCAAGGGCAGCAGCTTCTACAAGAAGTGGATGCCCATCAAGGACCTGGTGGAGCAGAACTTCCAGCCCACCTTCTGGAATGCCGATATGGGTTTCCTGGCCGACTATGTGGACGGCGCGGGCCAGCACATGGAGCTGCGTCCCAACCAGCTGTGGGCGGTTTCCGTGGACTACCGCTGCGTCTCGGACGAGGTAATCGGCCAGGTAATGCGGGTGGTTAATGCGGAACTGGTAACCCGCCGGGGCATCCGTTCCCTCAGCCCGCGCGACGTCCGCTACAAGGGCGTGTACGAAGGCTCGCAGGTGGAACGGGACCTGGCATACCACAACGGCTGCGCTTTCCCGGCCCTGCTGGCCCAGTACAGCTACGCCAGCTTCAACATGATGGGCAAGAACTTCATCAAGCGGGCCGAATGGCTCACGGAAGGCTTCTATGAAGACCTCTCCAAGCACGGCGTGGGCGCCTTTTCGGAGCTCTACGACGGAGACCCGCCCCACGAGCCGCACGGTGCCATTTCATCGGCCATGACAACGGCAGCCCTTCTTAACATCAATTGGCTGATTGCTAAATACAGGGAGGATTAAGCGATGAGAGTACTTATGTTCGGTTGGGAGTTCCCTCCCCATATCGCAGGCGGTCTGGGTACGGCCTGTGAAGGTATCGTAAAAGGCCTGGCCTATAATGGCGTGGAAACCCTGTTCGTGATGCCGTCGGCCTCCGGCGACGAAGACCAGAGCGCCACCACCATCATCAACGCCTCGGACGTTCCGGTAGACACCATGTCGGAAACCGTGGATGAATTCCTGGACAAGGTCAAATTCATCCACATCGGTTCCAACATGGTCCCCTATGCGGACCCGGAAGAGTTCGGCAAGCTGGTGGAGGAAGATAAGAAGCGTCAGGTAAAGGACTTCTCCATCAGTTATGGCCAGAAGTTCAAGTTCTCCGGCAAGTACGGCGCCAACCTCATGGAAGAGGTGGCCCGCTACGCCATGGTGGGCGGCACCATCGCCATGCAGCGCAAAGACGAATTCGACGTAATCCACGCCCATGACTGGCTTTGCTACTATGCCGGTATCGCCGCCAAGGAGCTTACGGGCAAGCCGCTGGTGATCCACGTGCATGCCACTTCCTTCGACCGCGGCAGCGTGGACAACATCGACACCCGCGTGTACGCCATCGAAAAACGGGGTATGGAGGTGGCCGACCGTGTAATCACGGTGAGCGACCTAACCCGCAATACCGTCATCAACCGCTACGGGATAGATCCCGCCAAGGTTGTTACCGTGCACAACGCGGTAGACTTCAGCGGCCGGGAGAACCTGGTGGTGGAACGCGGTGTCAAGGAACCTGTGGTAACCTTCCTGGGCCGTATCACCTACCAGAAAGGTCCCGAATACTTTATCGAAGCAGCTGCCAAGGTGCTCAAGCGTACCAAGAACGTGCGTTTTGTGATGGCCGGCAGCGGTGACATGATGAACCGGGCCATCCGCCATGCGGCGCGCCTGGGTATCAGCGACCGTTTCCATTTCACCGGTTTCCTCCGGGGCGTGGATGTGCAGAAGATGTTCGCCCTTTCGGATGTGTACATCATGCCGTCCATCAGTGAACCTTTCGGCATTTCCCCGCTGGAGGCCATGCGTACGGGCGTCCCGTCCATCATTTCCAAGCAGTCCGGCGCCGCCGAAATCCTGAACTATGCGTTCAAGGTGGACTTCTGGGATGTGGACGCCATGGCCGATGACATCTATGCCCTCTTGACTTATCCCGCCCTGGCGCAATTCTCGGCCAAGATGGGCTACGATGAGGTTAACGCCCTCAAATGGAACGGCGCCTGCGCCAAGATGAAAAAAGTGTATGAATCAGTAATCAAATAAACTATGGCAACCCAGAAGAGCATATGCCTGTATTTCCAGGTCCATCAACCTACCCGGCTCCGTCTGTACAGATTTTTCGATATCGGCAAGGATTCCCATTATTATGACGACTTTGCCAACCGTACCATCCTCCGCCGGGTGGCCCAGAAGTGCTACCTACCCATGAACCAGCTCATGCTGGACCTCATCAAACAGTACAAGGGTAAATTCAAGATTGCCTATTCCATCTCCGGCAGCGCCCTGGAGCAGTTCCAGCGCTTCGCTCCGGAGGTGATTGACAGCTTCCGTGCCCTGGCCGCCACCGGCAAGGTGGAATTCCTGGCGGAAACCTATTACCACTCCCTGGCCTCCCTGGCCTCGGAGAGTGAATTCCGTCACCAGGTGGGCAAGCACGCTGCCAAGATAGAGGAACTGTTTGGCGTAAAGCCTGTTACCTTCCGCAATACGGAGCTCATCTATTCCAACGGCATCGGCGAAATGGTCTATGACTTGGGATACAAGACCATGCTAACGGAAGGCGCCCGCCACATCATGGGCTGGAAGAGCCCCAACTATGTCTACTGCGGGGAGACGCAGCCCAAGCTCAAGCTCCTGCTCCGCAACTACACCCTTTCGGACGATATCTCCTTCCGCTTCGCCGCCAACAAGGTAACGGCAGAGCAGTATGTGGACTG
The DNA here is from genome assembly GCA_016285175.1 of Bacteroidales bacterium. Classification (GTDB taxonomy): domain Bacteria; phylum Bacteroidota; class Bacteroidia; order Bacteroidales; family UBA932; genus Cryptobacteroides. The sequence goes on along the minus strand of JAEEQF010000050.1, from coordinate 6,080 downwards.
GATGAAAGAAAACGCCAAGGAGGACGAGATCGTGAACCTGTTCATGGATTACGAGACCTTCGGCGAGCACCAGGGTGCGGAGACCGGCATCTTCAACTTCATGAAGGCCCTCCCGGGCGCCGTCCTCTCCGACGGAACCTTCGCCTTCGTAACTCCCGCCGAGGCGGTGAAGAAGCACAAACCCGTTTCCGACCTGGCCGTGGACGACCCTATTTCCTGGGCCGATGAAGAGCGTGACATCACCGCCTGGCTGGGCAATGAGCTCCAGAGCGAAGCCTTCAAGAAGGTGTATGCCATGACGGAGAAGCTTTCCATCGTGAATGACGAAGATCTGTGGAACGACTTCGGCCACCTGCAGGAGAGCGACCACTTCTACTACATGTGCACCAAGTTCTTCTCCGACGGAGAGGTCCACAAATACTTCAACCCGTACGACACTCCTTACGAGGCCTTCATCAACTACATGAACGTGATTTCGGACTTCCAGATCCGCCTGGACGAAAAGCGGGCTGCCCTGGATGTGAAGGAAACGGCTGTGGAGGAGCTCAAGGAGAAGCCCGTGCGGAAGAAAGCAGTGAAGAAGAAATAAATGGCAAAGAAGAAAGAGATGCTGAGTCCGGACTATCTGTTCGAAGTCAGCTGGGAAGTTTGCAATAAGGTTGGAGGCATTTATACGGTGATTGCCACCAAAGCCCTCCATCTCCAGTCCCAATTGGGACGCCGTCATATTTTCGTGGGTCCGGACGTGTGGATGCACCGTTCCGGCAACCCGGATTTCCTGGAAGATCCCATGCTTTACCGCTCCTGGAAAGCCCAGGCCCTTTCGGAGGGCCTGGTTTTCCGGGTAGGCCGATGGAACATCCCCGGCAAGCCGCTGGCTATCCTGGTGGATTACAAGCACTTCCTTCCCAAGGCCGACGATATCCTCACGGACCTTTGGAAGGATTTCGGCGTAGATTCCATCTCCGGAAACTGGGATTATAAGGAATCGGCCGTTTTCGGCGTCATGGCCGGGCGGGTGATAGAAAGCTTCTGGAACTACAACCTCAAGGGCGGCGAAAAGGTGCTGGCCCAGTTCCACGAATGGCAGACGGGCGCCGGTGTCCTTGAGATCAAGCGTTCCGGCATCCCGGTGGCAACCGCGTTCACCACCCACGCCACCATGATGGGTCGTTGCCTGGCCGGCAACAACCTCCCCCTGTACAACAACATCGACCAGTACAACGGGGACGAGATGGCGCAGCGCTTCAACGTAAAGGCCATCTACTCCCTGGAGAAGACCAGCGCCCAGAATGCCGATGTCTTTACCACGGTGAGCGAGATCACCGCACGGGAATGCGCCCACTTCCTGGGCCGTCCCGTAGACGTGGTTACCCCCAACGGTTTCGAGAACAGCTTCACGCCCTCTTCGGACCAGCAGTATGAACAGCTGCACGACAAGGCCCGTGCCCGCCTGGTAGAGGTGGCCACGGCCATGAGTGCGGAAGAGGTGCCCTCCAACGCCATCTTTATCGGCATCGGCGGGCGTTACGAATACCGAAATAAAGGTATTGACGTCTTTATTGACGCACTGGACCGCCTAAACAAGTCCAATTTTGAGGGACGCAGCATCCAGGCGTTCATCATGATCCCATCCGGCCATCACGGTCCGGACAAGGAAATAGTGGCCAAACTCTCCGGAAAGGGGAATGGGCAGTACCGCAGCCAGACATCCCATTATCTGATGAATGCGGAGTACGATGCCATTACCAACCGGCTCCGGCAGATCGGCCTTACCAACGAGATAGGGGACAAGGTGAAGGTGTATTTCATCCCTTCATACCTCAACGGGGACGACGGCGTATTCAATATGCCGTATTACGACCTCCTTTGCGGCCTGGACCTGGCCCTGTTCCCTTCCTATTATGAGCCGTGGGGCTACACCCCGCTGGAGGCCCTGGCCTTCCGCGTGCCCACCCTCACCACCACCCTGGCCGGTTTCGGCATGTGGGTCCGTTCCCATTACAAGGGCGAGCATCCCGGCATCACGGTCCTGGACCGGGATGACGAGAACTATTCGGAGGTTGTGGACGGCGTAGTGGACCGTGTCCGCGAGATTGCCGGCCTGGACCTCGAAGTCCGCAACACATACCGGGAGAATGCCCGGGAAGTGGCCCAGATCGCCCTGTGGGAAAACCAAATCGTATATTATCAGGAGGCCTATTCGCTGGCCCTTGCCAAGGTGCAGGCCAATCTGGACTCCTACAAATCCAATAAGAAGACTATGCAATATTTTAAAGCAGACGTTACCAACCCCAGTTGGAGGAGCATTATGGTAACCCGTCACCTCCCGGACAAGCTTTCCCGTCTGGAGAAACTGTCCAAGAACCTGTGGTGGTGTTGGAACGAGAGCGCAAAAGACCTGTTCAGGGCCATAGACCCCGATGTATGGCATAAGAGTGGACATAACCCGCTTGTGGTGCTGGATACAGTGAGTATCAAGCGCTTCCAGCAGCTTTCGGAGGACCAGGCCTTCCTGGCCCAGATGAAGGGGGTCATGGACGAATTCGATAACTACATGGCCGCCAAGGCCAAACGCACGGACCCTTCCATCGCCTATTTCTGCATGGAATACGGTCTGGACACTTCCCTGAAGATCTATTCCGGCGGTCTGGGTATCCTGGCCGGCGACTACCTGAAGGAAACCTCCGACATGAACGTGAACCTGGTGGCCGTGGGCCTGCTGTACCGTTACGGCTATTTCAACCAGGTGCTCAGCGCCCAGGGATATCAGGTGGCCGGTTACGACGCCCAGGACTTCACCAAGATCCCGGCCGTCCCGGTACTGGACAAGGAAGGCAACTGGGTAACCACTTCCGTGGCCTTCCCGGGCCGCAATATCACCGCCCGCCTGTGGAAGGTGGAGGTGGGCCGTACGGACCTGTATCTGATGGATGCCGATTATGAGGCCAATACGCCCGAAGACCGCGAAGTGACCTATCACCTCTATGGCGGCAGCTGGGAGAACCGCCTCAAGCAGGAACTCCTGCTGGGCGTGGGCGGTATCAGGGCCCTTCGCAAGCTGGGTCTGGATCCACAGGTGTATCACTGCAACGAGGGGCACGCCGCCTTCATCGGCATGGAGCGTCTCCGCGAATACATCGAGAAGGACAATTTGGACTTTTCCGAAGCCCTGGAGGTGGTCCGGGCCAGTTCCCTGTTCACCACCCATACGCCGGTCCCTGCCGGTCACGACGCCTTCGAGGAAGGCATGCTCCGTCAGTATATCGGCCATTATCCGCAGCGCCTCAAAGTGGACTGGGAAACCCTCATGTCCCTGGGCAAGGACAACCCGCTGGATCCGCACGAAAAGTTCTCCATGAGCAACCTGGCCGCCAATATCTCGCAGAATGTGAACGGCGTTTCCATGCTGCACGGCAAGGTTTCCCAGGATATCTTCGCCCACATGTACCCGGGCTATCTGCCGGAGGAACTCTTCGTGAGCTACGTGACCAACGGTGTCCATTATCCCACCTGGTGCGCTCCGGAGTGGAAACCGGTCCATGCCAAGGTGTTCGGCCCCGCCTTTGCCACGCACCACTACGACAAATCCTGCTTCGACGGCATTTACGGCGTTTCGGACGCCGATGTGTGGAAGGTCAAGAAGGTCCTCAAGACCAAGCTCATGGAGTTCGTGAGCGAGCGTCTGCAGGACAAGACCATCTCCAACCATTACAGCCCCTCGGAGCTGGTGACCATCCTGGATACGCTCCGGGACGATGTGCTTACCATCGGCTTCGCCCGCCGTTTCGCCACTTACAAGCGCGCCACCCTGCTGTTCCGTGACCTGGACCGCCTGGACAAGATTGTGAATAATCCGGCCCAGCCCGTGCAGTTCCTCTTTGCCGGCAAGGCCCATCCGGCCGACAAGGCAGGGCAGGACCTCATCAAGCAGATCGTGGACATTTCCAAGGATCCGCGCTTCATCGGCAAGATTGTGTTTGTTCCCGGATACGACATCACGCTCGCCAAGCGGATGGTCCAGGGCGTGGATGTGTGGATGAACAATCCCACCCGTCCCCTGGAGGCTTCCGGTACCTCCGGAGAGAAGGCCGCCATGAACGGTACCATGCACTTCTCCGTCCTGGATGGCTGGTGGGTGGAAGGCTACAAGGAAGGCGCCGGCTGGGCCCTTCCCATCGAGCAGGCCTACGAGGACAACAACTTCCAGAACGAACTGGATGCGGCAACCATTTACCAATTGCTGGAGAATGACATAGCACCGGCCTACTATAATGTGGACCGCACCACGGGCCGGAGCGGCGAGTGGATCGGCTATATCAAGAACACCATCGCCAAGGTGGCCTGCGACTTCACCACCAACCGGATGCTCACGGACTACATGAATCAGTACTACATTCCGCAGTCCAAGGGCGCCAAAGCCATGAAGGACAAGGACTTCGGGCAGGCCCGTGAACTGGCTGCCTGGAAGACGCGTGTCCGCCGGGAGTGGGAGAATATCCGCCTGCTGTCCCGCACGGAACCGGAATCTTCCTACGACCTCACCCTGGCCAAGCCGTTCTATTCCGCCATGGAGCTCCAGCTGGGTTCCCTCACCCCGGAAGAGGTGGGCGTGGAAGTGGTCTTCGCCCAGAGGGATACCCGTGGAAAGCTGCACATCGTGGACGTGCAGGAGTGCAAGGTGGCTTCCTTCAAGGATGGCGTTGCCAAGTACGAGGCCAACGTGCTTCCGGAAAAGACCGGCGCGTACCAGGTGGGTGCCCGCGTGTTCGCCAAGAACCCGCATCTGCCGCACCGCCAGAGCTTTGAATGCGTAAAGTGGCTGTAGTAACCACAGGTTTTTTTGACGGTGTCCATCTGGGGCACCGCCATGTGATTGAGACGGTGGTCTCCTCTGCCCGGGAAAGGGGGGAGGAGGCCATTGTGGTCACATTCTGGCCACATCCCCGGACGGTGCTTCAGCAGGATGCCCGGGATTTCAGGCTGCTCACCAGCCTGGAGGAAAAGAAGGCGCTGCTAATGGCCGCGGGCATAGACCGGGTGGAGGTATTGCCCTTCACGCGGGAATTCGCCGCCATGCGGGCCGATGGATACCTGCAGATGCTCAGGGAGCGTTTCGGCGCCACGCTGGTGGTAATGGGGTATGATAACCGCATAGGTTCCGACAGGCTGACGGCATGGGAGATATGTCCTTCGTCAACCGTCGCTTCGCGACCCCCGAAAGCACAGCTATCTCCCTCTTACACGGCCGAGGGTGGCCATGGGTTGTCGAAGGAGATTCTGGTAGTGGGCGAAGTACAGTCGGAGGGGTCCATTTCTTCCACCCGGATCAGGAAGGCGCTGGCGGCGGGGGACATCGGCCTGGCCAATGCCATGCTGGGGTACAGTTATGGGCTGTACGGCGTGGTGGTGGCCGGGAACCGGAAGGGGAGGACCATCGGCTTCCCCACGGCCAATATGCAGCTGTACGAGCCCCTGAAGCTGGTACCCTTGAACGGTGTGTATGCCGTTGAGACAGAGGTGCTTGGACGCACTTTTGCGGGGATGTGCAATATCGGCACCCGCCCCACCGTAGGCGGCACGGCCCGCACCATCGAGACGCATATCCTGGGCTTTGACGAGGATATATACGGCCTGCCGATGCGCATCCGTTTTGTGCGCCGCATCCGCGACGAACGCAAGTTCCCCTCCCTGGATGCCCTCAGGGAGCAACTGATAGCCGATGCCGCCGTATGCCGATAAGCGGTTGATTTTAATTGAGACGTCTAACAGCTGTTGTTCCGTCCTTTTTTTCCGTCCTCACGTTTTTTCCTTTCCTGTATCGCTTCCCGTCCTCTGGCGTTTCTGGTCAGGCGCTGAAGTGTTGCAGGTCAAGCCCTGAAGTGTCGCGGGTCTGCAGAAAAAAGCTGACCTGCAACGCAAATCGGCCTCCTGTGCTTTCTGACGTTACAGGTCGGCCGTTTTTTGCTGACCTGCCACGCTTTGTGCCCTCACCTGCTACGTTTTGTAGTTTCGGGAGAAATATGTACCTTTGAATATGGAGAAATTCGTATCTACCCTCAACGACATAGTCTGGAACC
>JAEEQF010000175.1 GCA_016285175.1 Bacteroidales bacterium | reverse complement strand
CTACAAGGTGGAAAAGGTGAAATACTCGGACCATTACCCCATCATCGCCACGTACTATGAAAGCGGAAGAAATACTCGCTGAAGCCCTTAAGACACTCCGCGTAGGCGGAACCATCCTTTACCCCACGGACACGGTGTGGGGCCTGGGCTGTGACGCCACCAATCCCCAAGCCGTTGCCCGTATCTATGAAATCAAGCAGCGGGCCGATTCCAAGTCCCTGGTCCTGCTCTCCTGCGACCTGGACATGGTGGCACGCTATGTCAAGGAAATCCCCTCCATCGCCGTGGACCTGGTGGAAGTGAACGACGCACCCATGACCCTTATCTATCCCGGGGCCATCGCCGGGGAGGAAGGTGCATCCGGCGACAGATGGCACCTGGCCTGGAATACCGTTGCCGAAGACGGTTCCGTGGGCATCCGCATCCCTCTTATGGACTGGTGCAAACAACTGGTATTCAAGTTGGGACGGCCCATCGTGAGCACATCGGCCAATATCTCCGGAGAACCCACGCCGCAGCGCTTCTCGGACATCGATCCGGCCATCAAGGAGGCTGTGGACTTTGTGGTTCCCCCGTCCGTGGACACCCAGTCCACCGGCAAGGCCTCCCAGATCCTGAAGGTGGGCCTGAAGGGCGAAATAGAGATTATACGGAAATAATGGAGCTCTTCTACGCATACGAAGTTTCGGGCCGATATTGCCGGTTGGACGCGGAGGAAAGCGGTCACTGCGTCCGCGTTCTCCGGCACAGGAGCGGAGATGAGATTGACATCATTGACGGTGTGGGCACGCTGTATCACTGCCGTCTTACGCTGGACAGCCCCAAGGGGGCCGAAGCGGAGATCCTGGAGGCGCAGGAGGGATTTGGTTCCCACCCCTATCATCTGACAGTAGGCTGCTGCCCCACCAAGAACAACGAGCGCTTTGAATGGTTCGTGGAAAAGGCCACGGAACTGGGCGTGGACCGGATTGTCCCGCTCATCGGAGACCATTCCGAGCGGAAAGTATATAAGACGGAACGGGCTTCCCGCATAGCGCTCTCCGCCACCAAACAGTCCCTCAAAGCCCGTATTCCGGAGATTGCGGAACCCGTTTCGGTAAAGGACTTCATAAAGTCCTGTCATTCTGAGCGAAGCGAAGAATCTCTCCGCCTCATCGCCTACTGCTTTGAAGATGAGGAGGCTCCCCGGCGGAGCATCATGGAGGTGCTGAAGGAGATGCCCGGTCGGCCCGGACAGAACATTACGGTCCTCATCGGCCCTGAAGGGGATTTTTCGCCGGAAGAGGCGCGCCTGGCCCTGGAGAGCGGCTACATACCCATCCATCTGGGACCTTCCCGCCTTCGCACGGAAACCGCTGCCGTTACTGCCGTGGAGGCCGTTTACCTGTGGAGCTTAACTCTCTAGCAATCAGCACATTACGCATGCTGCTGTGCATCCGCGGGCGCACAGCAATATCTTTATTTCACTGACTTTCAGCTACTTAGCCTCCACCGCCAGGCGGACAGCGCCCCAGGCCAGGAGGCTCTGGGCAATGAGGTAGGTGAACATGATCACGAACTCCCGGAGCGCAAAGGTGGCCACGCCGAAGGTACCGGCGGCAATGAGCGAATCCGAGAAGGCGAACAGCAGCGCTCCGCAGAGGATGATCCACCAGGTGCAACGCTCCTGTTTACAGCGGATTACCCCGCACAGGGCGCAGAAGCTGAGCATGAGCAGCACAAAGCCATATACCGCCATGGGAACCAGCAGCGCGCCTTCCACCTTGAGCACTTTTACCAGCAGGAAAACCAGCACCAGCACACCCAGGATACCGGCCAGCCAGCCTTTCCAGCCCAAACCCTTCCAGGATTTGGAGCCGAACAGGGTCATATAGAAGATATGGCCGATAAGGAACGCACCAATCCCGCTCGCGAACATGGGGAAGGCGTCGCTGAGCAGGAACGTATCTCCGGCAAAGCCGAAGAGTTCGGCGGTAATCAGAAGCCCCAGCATCCTGCGGTCCAGCGGATGCTCCACCGCAAAGGCCAGCACGCTGGCGGCAAGCAGCGGCAGCAGGGCGGGTTTTACGGCCGATGCCAGAGCGGGTTCCCAGATGCGGCCGGCCCAGTTGAGCAGGCAGGCAACGGCAAAAAAGGCCGCCGGAATACAGTACAGGTTCTTTTTCATGGCTTGGATTTCTTTTTGTTCGCTATACAAAAATAGGGGAAATCGGTGAAAACACATAAAAAATCGTAAAAAACCGCTAAACGATTCAACCGATTGGCACCTTTCCCGTTTTCTGTCCCTATCTTGGCATCATGATAAAGGAACTGTTGGATTTAACCATGCCGCGGGAGTGCCTGGTGTGCGGACAGCCGCTGGGATCGGCCGAAGACCATCTTTGCATCTGGTGCGCCGAAGACCTCCCGCTCACCTATTATTGGGAACAGCCGCACAACCCCATGGCCGATCAGTTTAATGCGCTGCTGGAAAAGTATCGGCCCGATGGCCAGCCGATGGACTATGCCTATGCCGCCGCACTGCTGTATTACCATCACGGAAACCCGTACCGGAAGATTCCCCAGGCGCTCAAGTACCATTACAACATCCGTGCAGGCCGCTATTTCTCGGCCCTGCTGGGCCGGTATATAGCCGATACCGCCCACTTTGCCTCCGTGGACCTGGTGATTCCCGTTCCCCTGCACTGGTTGCGAAAGTGGAGACGGGGTTATAACCAGGCCGAAGTGATTGCCCGCGAACTGGCCCGGTCCCTGGACGCCCGGCTCCGGACCGACATCCTGGTCCGCCGCCGGCGGACCGGCACCCAGACCCGTCTGGAC
>JAEEQF010000049.1 GCA_016285175.1 Bacteroidales bacterium | reverse complement strand
TCCCTCCGCATCCGTTACGGCCCACTGCTCCGTGGCGGCCACCAGCACGGTGGCAAACTCTACGGGCGCCCCCGTCTTTTTCTCCAAAACCTGTCCGCTGAAGCTATACGACTGGGCTTCGGCAGACAGGGCCAGGAAGGCGAGGACAAGTGTGAGGACCGTATTTTTCATGGCTGCAAAGGTGGTAATTTGCCTCCGGAAAACAAATCCCAATAAATGAGGATACACTACTTGGAGACAAATATAAGGAAAAATATTAAATATGTGAACACCAGGCACCTTCCGTTGTGAAAAAACCTGTTCATAAGTTTTGGAAAAACAAATAAATAGTCGTATCTTTGCGGTCCGCAATTGTGCCCAAGAGGCCTCCAATTAGCGTTAAAACATTAAGTAACAATTAATTAACAAACACCAATGCCTGGTTTAATTGGAAAGAAAGTCGGAATGATTTCCGTCTTCGGTGCCGACGGGAAGAATATCCCGTGCACTGTCATTGAGGCTGGTCCGTGTGTTGTCACGCAGGTCCGTACCGTGGAGACCGATGGTTACTCCGCCGTGCAGCTTGCCTATGACGAAAAGAAAGAGAAACGCACCAGCGCGGCCCTGAAGGGTCATTTTGAAAAGGCTGGAACTACTCCCAAGAAGAAGCTGGTGGAATTCCCCGCCGACTTCGCCGGAGAGCTCAAGCTGGGAGACACCGTCACCGTGGCCGACATCTTCACCGAGGATGTCAAGTTCATCGATGTGGTGGGTACTTCTAAAGGTAAAGGTTTCCAGGGTGTTGTGAAGCGTCACGGCTTTGCCGGCGTGGGTGGTGAAACCCACGGTCAGCACAACCGTCTGCGTCACCCCGGTTCCATGGGTGCATCCTCCTGGCCTTCCCGCGTTTTCCCGGGAATGCGTATGGCGGGTCACATGGGCAACGAGCGTGTGAAGGTTTTCAACCTCGAGGTCCTGAAAGTCATCCCTGAGAACAACCTTGTCATCGTTAAGGGTTCCGTACCCGGAGCCAAAGGTTCTTATTTAATCCTGGAGGACTAATTATGGAATTGAGCGTATATAAGATTGACGGAACTGAATCCGGAAAGAAAGTCGTTCTTGACGAGAAAGTCTTCGGCGTAACGCCCAACGACCATGTGATTTATCTGGATGTCCTCCAGTATCTTGCCGCCCAGCGTCAGGGTACTGCCAAGACCAAGGACCGCAGCGAGGTTGCCTACAGCACCAAGAAGCTCGGCCGCCAGAAGGGCGGCGGCGGTGCACGTCACGGCTCCCTCAAGGCCGGTATCTTCGTGGGTGGTGGCAATGTGTTCGGCCCCAAGCCGCGCGACTACCGCTTCAAACTGAACAAGAAGGTCAAGCAGCTGGCCCGCGTGAGCGCCCTTTCCTATAAGGCCGCTGAGAACAAGATCGTGGTAGTGGAGCCCTTCACCATGGAGGCCCCCAAGACCAAGGAACTGCTTGGCATCCTCTCCAACATCAAGGCCGGTGACCGCAAGGTCCTGGTGGTGCTCCCGGAGAACTCCAACAATATTTTCCTGTCATCCCGCAACCTTCAGGACGTGAAGGTTATCACCGTTGACGAGATCAATACCTACGCCATTATGAATGCCCATTCCCTCGTGCTTGTGGACGGCGTGCAGGATATCCTCGCAGCAAGAGTAAAGTAAAGGAGAAAAAGAAATGGGAATTTTACTTAAGCCAATCGTAACCGAGAAAATGACGGCTCAGGGCGAAAAGCTGAACCGTTACGGTTTCATCGTGGACCGCAAGGCCAATAAGCTGCAGATCAAGTCTGCCGTGGAGCAGATGTACGGCGTATCCGTCGCAGAGGTGAATACCCTCAACTATCACGGCAAGCGCAAGCAGCGTTACACCAAGTCCGGTCTTCAGAAGGGTCGTATGAACCACTTCAAGAAGGCCTATGTCACGCTCGCAGGCGAGGACAAGATTGATTTCTACGCTAATATCTAAGAGGAGGAAGTGAATTATGGCAATCAAGAAGTATAAGCCCGTAACTCCTGGCCAGCGCAACAAGGCCATCAGTTCATTCGAGGAAATTACTGCCAAGAAGCCGTACAAGCCGCTTCTGGTCCCTCTTAAGTCTACCGGCGGCCGCAACAATACCGGCCAGATGACTGTCCGTTATCGTGGCGGCGGTCACAAGAGAATGTATCGTCTGGTAGACTTCATCCGCAACCGCGACGAGTTCAAGGCAACCGTGCTCACCATCGAGTACGACCCTAACCGCAGCGCCCGTATCGCCCTCATCGAATACGAAGATGGCAAGAAGAGCTACATCCTGGCTCCCAACGGCCTGCAGGTTGGTCAGGTGGTGGAATCCGGCGCAGCCGCTTCCCCGGACCTGGGCAACTGCCTTCCGCTCTCCGCAATCCCTGTAGGTACCATCGTCCACGCTGTGGAGCTCCGTCCCGGCCAGGGCGCCGTCATGGCCCGTTCCGCCGGCACCTATGCCCAGCTCGCAGCCCGCGAAGGCAACTACGCCATCCTGCGCCTCCCTTCGGGTGAGACCCGCATGGTTCCCGTAGCCTGCCGCGCTACCGTCGGTACCGTATCCAACCCCGACCATAATCTGGAATCCTTCGGTAAGGCCGGCCGCACCCGTCACCTGGGTAAGCGCCCGCACAACCGTGGTGTTGTCATGAACCCGCACGATCACCCGATGGGTGGTGGTGAAGGTCGTGCTTCCGGTGGACATCCGCGTTCCCGTAAGGGTCTGCCTGCAAAGGGCTACAAGACCCGCAACCCGAAGGCCGTGTCCAACAAGTTCATCATTGAAAGACGTAAGAAATAACGGAATAAACTAAAAGATTATGAGTCGTTCACTTAAAAAAGGACCGTACATTCAGGAAGCGCTGGAGAATCGCATTCTCGCTATGAATGACGGCAGCAAGAAGAAAGAGGTTGTCAAGACTTGGTCCCGTGCCAGCATGATTTCCCCTGACTTTGTGGGCCACACCATCGCCGTTCACAACGGTAACAAGTTCATTCCGGTATACGTTACGGAGAACATGGTCGGTCACAAGCTGGGCGAATTCGCTCCCACCCGCACTTTCCGCGGCCACGCAGGCAACAATAAGAAATAATGTTTAAAGGATTGACATTATGGGAAAGAGAAAAAGACTGATGGCCGAGCGCCTGAAAGAGACCAAGAAGCAGACCGCTATCGCTAAACTTAACGACGTTCCTACCTCCCCGCAGAAGATGCGCCTGGTGGCCGACACCGTACGCGGACAGGAAGTCAATCACGCCCTGGATCTTCTCCACTACTCCAAGAGGGAAGCTTCCGTGCGTCTGGAAAAGCTCCTCAAGAGCGCTATTGCCAACTGGGAAGCCAAGAACCCGGAGCAGAGCAAGGAGCTGGAATCCGGTAACGTTATTGTAAAGACCATCATGGTGGACGAAGGCCGCACCATCAAGCGCATCCGTCCCTGCCCGCAGGGCCGCGCCGGTAGAATCCGCAAGCGTTCCAATCACGTTACCATCGTTCTTGACGTTAAAAAAGCAGTGGAGGAATAAACTATGGGTCAGAAAACAAATCCTATCAGCAACCGTATCGGTATCACCCGTGGTTGGGACTCCAACTGGGTAGGCGGTAACTACGCCGAGAAGATCGCCGAGGACTACGAGATCCGCAAATACCTGGGCAGCCGTCTGGCCAAGGCCAGCCTCTCCCGCATCATCATTGAGCGCACCCTCAAGCTCATCACCGTCACCATCCACGCTGCCCGTCCGGGTGTCATCATCGGCAAGGGCGGTCAGGAGGTTGACAAGCTCAAGGAAGAACTCAAGAAGGTGACCAAGAAGGATGTCCAGATCAACATCTTCGAGGTAAAGCGTCCGGAGGTGGATGCCACCATCGTGGCAGACAGCATCGCCCGCCAGATCGAAGGCCGCGTGAGCTATCGCCGCGCCATCAAGATGGCCATCGCCACCGCCATGCGCGTGGGCGCCGAAGGTATCAAGGTGCAGATCAGCGGCCGTGTAGGCGGCGCCGAAATCGCCCGCAGCGAGATGTTCAAGGAAGGCAGGACTCCGCTCCACACCTTCCGTGCCGATATCGACTACGCTCTTGCAGTAGCCCGCACCCAGATGGGTACCATGGGTATCAAGGTGTGGATCTGCAATGGTGAGAAGTACGGCAAGCAGGACCTCTCCCCCAACGCCGGTTTCGCTGCCAATTCCGCAGCTCCCGGCGCCGGTCGCCGTGAAGGTGGCCGCGACCGCGGAGACCGTGGTGGCCGTGGTGGCCGTCGCGAGGGCGGACGCCGTGAAGGCGGCCGTGGCGAGCGCCGATAAGCTTCCAGCGATTGTACATGGCGGGACGACCTATTGGCCGTCCCGCTTTTTTTTCGTATTTTTGCGAACTCGAAAATAAGCTGAAAAAGATATGAAACGCAATTTGTTACTAGTATTTGCCATGGCTGCCATGATGGCTGCCTGCGGCCCCAAGGACGTTACAACCATAAAGAGCACCTTCCCCTCGGTGGATTCGGCTCCCCGGGAGGTGCAGGTGACGATAGGTGAGATACTGGACACCCAGATTGCCGTAGTGGACGGAAAGCTGGATGCCACCATTCCCGTGAACAAAGAGAACTTCGCCTACGTGATTGCCGACGGACAGCCCATGCAGTTCGTTTCCGACGGCTCCGAAATCACCTTCGACTTCATTGAGAAGACCATCGTCTCCTCCAAGAAAGACGGCATCACTTCCCGTCTGCTTGCCTTCAAGGCCTGGCAGGACGGATTCATGAAGGAGTATCGGGAAAAGCTGAACAGCCTCTCCGGGGAGGAGCAGGAAGCTTTCCAGGAAAAGGGCCTGGAAGAATACAACGAGTATCTGACGAAGTTGATCAAGGATAATTCGGACAATGTACTGGCCCTGTTGGGCCTGGGTTACCTGGAACTGGACGACAATGCCAAGACCCTGGAAATCCTGCAGGGCCTCTCCAAGGAGATGCAGGAGACCCCTTCCGTGCAGGAACTGATTTTCTTCTGCACCGCCCAGATGGAAACGGCCGAAGGGAAGATGTTCAAGGATTTCTCCATAGCGCAGGATCCGGATAAGCCCGAAGAGACCACTGTGAGCCTTTCGGACTATGTGGGAAAAGGCAAGTACGTGCTGGTGGACTTCTGGGCTTCCTGGAGCATACCTTGCCGGGAGGCGGTTCCCAGCCTGAAGGAAATCTATAAGAAGTATAAGGGCGAGAAGTTCGAGATGGTGGGTGTTGCGGTGAGCGAGGCCGCCGCGGAATCCTTCCTGGCCGCCCGTGACCTGGGCATGACCTGGCCCCAGATCCTTAACGCCCAGTATATTCCCGCTTCCATTTACGGCTTCGATGTCATTCCGCAGAGGATCCTCTTCGGCCCGGACGGCACCATCCTCAAGCGGGATCTCCGCAGCGAGGATCTTGAAGAGGTTCTTGCAGAGGTCCTGAAGTAGTGACCGTAAAAGATAAGATCGCTTTATTTCCCCATTCCCCCGGCGTGTACAGGTACTATGACGCCGAGGGAAAGGTTATTTATGTGGGTAAGGCAAAGGACCTGCACAAGCGGGTGGCCCAGTATTTCGTGGCCCCGGAGCGCCTGAACACCAAGACGCGCATCCTGGTTTCCAAGATTGCCGACGCCCAGTTTTCCGTGGTGGACACGGAGGCCGATGCCCTGCTGCTGGAGAATAACCTCATCAAGCAGTACAAGCCCAAATACAACATCCTCCTGAAGGATTCCAAGACCTATCCCTGGATCTGTGTAACCGGGGAGGACTTCCCCAAAGTATTCATCACCCGCCGGATGGAGAAGGGCAAGGGGAACCGTTACTTCGGCCCGTACAGCAGCGTGATGCACGCGCGGAACCTCCTGGACTTCTTCGGGGATATGTATCCCCTGCGCACCTGCAACCTCAAAATCACCTCCGAGGCCATCCTGCGCAAGAAGTTCCGTCCGTGCCTGAACTTCCATATCGGCCGGTGCAAGGCGCCCTGTATCGGCAATATCTCCAAAGAGGAATACGGCTCCAACATCCAGGAGATTGTGCACATCCTGAGCGGCCGCGGCGGGGAAGTGATCCGTCACTACAAAACCCTCATGACCGATGCCGCCGCCCGCCTGGACTTCGAGGAGGCCCAGCGCTGCAAGGAAAAGATGCAGTCCCTGGAGAAGCATTACGCCAAGAGTATCATCACCTCCGCCGCCGATACGGATGCCGATGTCTTTTCCATGGTCTTCGACGGCGGAGAGGCCTTCGGCAATTTCCTCCGCATCCGCGGCGGGGCCATCGTCCAGAGCCTGAACCTGGGCTTCCGGAGCCAGATAGAGGAGGAGCAGGCCACCATGCTCTCCACCTTCATCGGCGAAATTGAAGACAAGTTCGGGGAACTCTCCCGGGAGGTGATAGTGCCCTTCCTGCCGGACGTGGAGATCCCGGGCGTGAGCTTCCGCATTCCGCAGAAAGGCGACAAGCTGGCCCTGCTGGAGCTGAGTGCCAAGAACGCCAAGGAATTCCACTTCAACAGCCTCAAGCAGCGGGAACATACGGACCCGGACGCCTGGCGCATGAGCGTGATGCAGGAGCTGCAGAAGGCGCTGGACATGCCCGTGCTGCCCCGTCACATGGAGTGCTTCGACAATTCCAACATCCAGGGCACCAACCCGGTGGCCTCCTGTGTGGTTTTCCGCGATGCACAGCCTTCCAAGAAGGATTATCGGCGTTTCAAGATTAAGACGGTGGTGGGCGCCAACGACTATGCTTCCATGAAGGAAGTGGTGAACCGCCGCTATTCCCGCATGCTCTCCGAAGCTCCCGAGGACCTGCCGCAGCTCATTGTGATAGACGGCGGCAAGGGGCAGCTGGAGTTTGCCCATCAGGCCCTGGCCGAACTGGGCATCCTGGAGCAGGTGACGGTGGTGGGCCTGGCCAAACGCCTGGAAGAAGTAATCCGGGTGGGAGACCCCTATCCGCTGTTTATCGACCGGAACTCCCAGGCCCTGAAGGTGCTGCAGCAGATCCGGGACGAAGCCCACCGCTTTGGTATCACCTTCCACAGGAACCTGCGTTCCAAGGCGGCCATCCAGAGCGCCCTCCGGGAAATCAAGGGGGTGGGGGAGAAGACGGAACAGCGCCTGCTGCTCCGCTATGGTTCAGTAGCCCGCATAGCCGCCGCACCGCTGGAAGAGCTCTCCGCCTTAGTGGGGGCCGATCTGGCCGTACGGATTCATGATTATTTGCAATGACAGAGAAACAGTTCAACAAATGGTTCAGCGCCTTCATCCTGATAGGGATGACGGTTGTGACCGTGCTGGTTACGGGCATCAAGCTGCGCGGCGCGGCGGACGGGCAGACTTTCTGGCTGCTGGCTACGGCCTTTGGTTCGCTTATGGGAGTGCTGGCCACCGTGTGCTCGGCCAACGGGTGGATCATCACCTTCCTTTTCGGCTTCCTGGATGTGACCATCTATGGCATTTCCTGCTGGATGAACTGGCGGGACGGCGGGTCCGGACTGGGGAACGCCTTGCTGCATTTTCTGTATTTTGTGCCGATGCAGCTGGTGGGTTTCCTGCAGTGGAAGCGCCGCGGGGCCAAGGGAGAGTCCCAGGTGAAGGCCCGCCGGCTTACGCCCGCCATGCGCTGGGGCTGGCTGGGGATTACCGTTGCCGCCACCATAATTCTCTACTTTGTGATCCTGCAGTTCGACCGCAGCGCCGCGGAGGGTTTCCTGCGGGTGGCCGTGCTGCTGGATGTGGTTCCGCTGGTGTGCAACGTTATCGGCCAGTTCCTTATGTCCACGGCCTATATGGAACAGTGGATTTTCTGGATGGCGGTGAACATTACTTCCATCGGCCTGTGGATTTCTTCCGACCAGGCTTTTGCTCCGGTATACATTGTCAAGTACAGTTTCTATCTGCTTAACTCCTTTAACGGACTCCGTATCTGGCTCAATCTCAGCCGGCCTGATTCTTGCAAAGAATAGGGGGATTTCGTTTTTTCAAAAATATTTACTAACTTTGCAGCCAATTATCGAGTTGAGAATAATAAAAAACGTAATAAACTTTAAACCGATTAATTATGACTAAGGAAGAAATCGTAAAGCAGGTCAAGGATATCATCGTTGACAAGCTTGGCGTGGAGGAGTCCGCTGTTACCGAAACCGCGAGCTTCACCAATGATCTCGGCGCCGACTCCCTGGACACCGTAGAGCTTCTTATGGAGTTTGAGCGCGTGTTCGGCATCAAGATTCCCGATGAGGAAACCAGCGGTATCGCTACCGTGGGTGATGCCATTGCAAAAGTTGCAGAGAAGGTAGGAGAGTAATAATAATCCGCAATCAAAATTAAAGCCCGGCACTGCGCCGGGCTTTATTGTTTTATTTCTTGGGTAAGGCGAAGGTAACCCGGAAGTGGGGTTTCCGTTCCGAAGCGGGGCCGCACAGCCGGCCGCAGTAATAGCGGTCCTTATCCAGCTCCGTAGTATAGCTGTAGGCCTGCTGTTCCGACTGGGCCATATACTGGGCCAGCATCATGTAATTGTAATAGTTGGAATAGCCGCCGTAACCGTAACCACCGTATCCGCCATAGCCGTACCCGCCGTACCCGCCATAACCACCATAGCCGTAGCCGCCGCCGTAGAGGCTGTTATAATAGTTGGCGTACAGCATTTGCCGATAATACTCGTTGTCGTAGAGGGTGCCGTTGGCGGTGGCCACTTTCTCCGTGTGGACGGTGAGCAGCCAGATATCGGCATCTGAATTGGATTCCAGGTCCTTTCGGCGCAGGATTTCCTGCAGGTGATAGGTGATATCCGGGGAATACACCATGTTGGAGCGGTCTATGTCTCCCTGGTTCTCCGTGCTCACGCTGGCGTCCGTGAGGCCGGCGAAGGAAATGGATTTGTTCCCGTCATCGTCCGTTGATTCGGTGCGGACGGTGGGGCTGAGCACCGACGGGAAGTACTTCATGTCCTGATAGTTCTCCGGCATCTCGAAGGGGAGTATGATGGAGGCCTTCACAATTACGGCCTTGTCCTGGTTGCCGGGCTTTCCGGCGATGGCCGCCAGGGTTTTCTCCTTGAGTTCGCTGGCCAGTATCACCGGTTTGAGTCCGCCGCCGCCTTCTACCAGGATGTCTTCCGCCGCGGGATGTCCCTGGGTGGAATGGGTTACCCGGTTAAAGGCATATTGGTAGAACTTCTCGTTCTTGTTGATGCTTTCCACTTCATTGAAGAAGGCCGGTTCGCCGGGGAGGAAGAGGAAGGAGGAGTCCTTCTGCACCCCATTCCAGGTGGAACGGACCTTGAGGATGGCCTTGTTGCTGTTCTGAGTATAGTAATTGTTGGCTACCGACAGGGCCGACAG
This sequence comes from Bacteroidales bacterium, assembly GCA_016285175.1. GTDB lineage: Bacteria > Bacteroidota > Bacteroidia > Bacteroidales > UBA932 > Cryptobacteroides. Next base: position 5,631 of record JAEEQF010000049.1, on the reverse strand, counting down.
TTCGAACAGGTTGATACGGCCGCCGTTGCCTTCCGGGATGTCCGTACGGAGATGGATGCCGGGAAGTGCGGCAACATAATCGTCGTATTTGTCAATGCCATCTTCGTCATCCGAGCGGCGCTCCTTGAAGACGGGACCCAATTTGGAGATGGCGTCCACATACTTCTGGGCATATTCCTTGGTGAAATAGAAGGTGAGGGCGCTGGTGCCGTTGCATACGGGAATTCCTTTTGTTATGAGCTTGTCTCCATGGTTGATGGAGCGGGTGGTGTTCCTGTTGTCCAGGTCCAGCGGCTCCGTAAGCTCCGTTACGTATACGTTCTGGAGGATGTGCGCCTGGCTGTCATCGGCACAGGAAATGGTGTCGGCGGCAAAGTAGATCCTGAATTCGAGGGCCTCCGGGTTTACGCCCATGTCCAGGGTGTCCAGGGCGGGGATGAGGGCGAAAGCGCTTTCCCGGGTTGTGAGGCCGAAGACCTCGTCCCGGATGGCGCCGATGGTAACATGGTTGTCCGAATAGCCGGACAGTTCGCTGGAGGGTTTAAGCTGGATCTGGTCCAGGTTGAATTCTACCGTATAGGTGTCGAACAGAAGGGTCTTATCTACAAGATCTTCGCCCAGGCTATTATTCACTTCCACACAGCTGGCGGCCAGAAGGGCCGCGGCGGCGAGGCTCAGTGTAAGGAATTTCTTCATTTGAGCAGGTTGTCGTAAAATGCGTTATAGCTGTCCATGTAACTGCCGTCGGCAAAGGATTCCGCCTGGTAAGGGAGCAGGGGAACGCCCAGTCCTTCGCACCAGGAAAGCAGCTCCGGCTGGATGCCTTCCCCGCCCAGGATGATGCCGTCGGCATACTGTGCGGCTAATTTTGCAAGTTCCATGCCGCCCGCATGCTCCGGGAGCGGGGCGTCCTGGGGCTTGATGGCCCCATACAGGATGGTCTTGTTGAAGCCCGGGGCAAACGCTTCCGTGGGGGTGTCGTCGAACAGGGAAAGCACTACTTTTGAACTCGCGAAAATAGGGTCGTCCTTATAGGCTTTCTTAAGGTAAAGGGGCAGCACGTGGGAAATCCAGCCGGAGCAGTGGATGATATCCGGGGCCCAGCGGAGTTTCTTTACGGTTTCCAGCACGCCGCGGGCGAAGAAGATGGCCCTTTCCCCGTTGTCCGGGAAGAAGTTCCCTTCATCGTCCCTGTAAATTTGCTTGCGGCGGAAATAATCTTCGTTATCGATGAAGTACACCTGGATACGGGCCGATGCGATGGACGCTACCTTGATGATGAGGGGACGGTCCACGTCTCCGATGATGATATTCATGCCGGAGAGCCGGATTACCTCGTGCAACTGGTTTTTCCGCTCGTTGATACAGCCATAGCGCGGCATGAATGCGCGGATTTCTTTCCGACGCTCCTGGATGCCCTGCGGCAGCTCCCGGCATATCTTGGATATGCTGGTCTCCGGCAGATACGGAAACATCTCTGCGTTCACAAAAAGAATCTTGGCGGAATCTCCCATATTACATATATTTTAACTTACAAAGTTAACAATTTTTTTTGACTTTTTCCGTGCTTTAAGTAACTTTGGGGCGAAATTAGGCAGCGAATGGCCTCCAATCGGCAGAATACAACCATCCGTCGGCGCCTTGTGAGCGCCTGGATATCCACCGTCATCAGTTTGTCGATGGTGCTGCTCCTCATTGGTATCGGCGCCCTGCTTCTCATTAATGCAAAGGCGGTTTCGGACTATTTCAAGGAGAATCTCCAGGTGTCCGTGCTCCTGAAGGAACAGGTGGGGGAAGACGAGGCCCGGCAGTACGAAAGCCAGGTGGCGGCCCTTCCGGGCGTGCGCTCCACCACCTTCATCTCCCGGGAGCAGGGAGTGGAGGAAATGGCCAATATGCTGGGGCAGGATTTCCTGGATGTGTTTGAGAGCGCTCCCGTGCCCATTTCCATCGACGTGAACCTGGAGGCGGCGTATGTATCGGCCGACAGCCTGGAAGTGGTGAAGGCGCAGCTGGCCAAGTCGCCCCTGGTGGAGGAGGTGGTGTACCAGACATCGCTGGTGGATGCGCTTAACCAGAACCTGCAGAAGATCTCGCTGGGACTGGCCGTACTGGTGGGGCTGCTGCTTTTCATTTCCTTCGTACTCATTGCCAATACGGTCCGGCTGGATCTGTTTTCCCGCCGTTTTTCCATCCATACCATGCATCTGGTGGGAGCCACGCGCGCCTTCATCCGCGCCCCGTTTATGGGCCGGGCGGCGCTGCAGGGCCTGTTTGCCTCGCTGGTGGCCATCCTGCTGCTGGTGGGCGGCCTGTTCATCCTCCGGCGGGAATTCGTCCAGATGTTCGAGATTTTCTCCATGGATTCCCTCCTGAAGGTGATGGGCATCATGGTGCTCTCCGGCGTGGGAATCTGCGCGGCCAGTACGTTCATTGTGGTTAACAGGCTGGTGGGCTACGACCGGGACCAGGTATATAGTTTCTAGTTTATGGCAAAGACTCCCGTCAAGAACAACAATCAAGACAAGATGGCCACGACGGCCAAAGGTATCAAACTCATGATAGCCGGCCTGCTGGTGATGGTAGCCGGTTTCCTGCTGCTTTCCGGCGGCGGTTCCAAGGACCCCAACTTCTTCAACGAGGCCATGTTCGACTGGCGGCGCCTCATCGCCGCCCCCATCGTGATCATCGCCGGCATAGTGGTGGAGGTCATCGCAATAATGGGTAATTTTAAGGAGAGATAATTATGGAGTGGTGGCAGGCAGTTTTGCTGGGCATTGTCCAGGGTTTGACCGAATTCCTTCCCGTGTCCAGTTCCGGGCACCTGATGATTTTCAAGGAGCTGCTGGGCGTGGATGCCGAAGGTTTCCTGGATTTCACCGTAACGGTGCATTTCGCCACCGTACTGGCCACCCTTGTGGTGTTCTGGGCGGTGATCTGGAAACTCCTCAAGGGCTTCTTCAAGTTCAAGTATAACGACGAGACGGACTACGTCTGCAAGATCCTGGTCTCCCTCATCCCGGTGGCCCTGGTGGGCTTCCTGTTCAAGGACCAGGTGGATGCGCTGTTCAGCGGCTCGCTCTCCCAGGTGGCCATCGGCCTTTGCATTACGGCGGCGCTCCTGCTGTTCTCCGATAATGTGGGCAAGCGCATCAAGGCACCCGTGGCCGGGGATACCCGGAACGGCATTTCCTATTGGCAGGCTTTTGTAGTGGGCATCGCCCAGGCGTTTGCCGTGGTGCCGGGCGTATCCCGCAGCGGCAGCACCATCGCCACGGGCCTGCTCACCGGCGTGAAGCGGGAGTCCATGGCGCAGTTCTCCTTCCTCATGGTGCTCATCCCCATCGTGGGCGAGCAGCTGCTGGAGCTGCTCAAAGTGGCGACGGGCAGCGAATCCTTCGGCAGCGGAGTGGGTTCCCTGCCGCTGGTGCTGGGCTTTGTGGGGGCGTTCCTGAGCGGCCTCTTCGCCTGCAAGGTGATGATTGCCATCGTGAAGAAGGCCCGGCTCTCCTGGTTCGCCCTGTACTGCCTGCTGGTGGCCGTCCTTATCTTTATTCTGGCGTAAAGATTCTTCGCGTCGCTCAGAATGTCAAGGGATCTCACATACTTTGTCTCCGACGTGCACCTGGGATTGCAGGTGGCCGATGCGGCAGGCCGTGAGGCGCGGTTCGTGGCCTTCCTGAAGGGGATACCCTCCGACAGGACGGAGGCCCTGTACCTGCTGGGCGATATCTGGGATTTCTGGTATGAATACCGCCACGTGGTGCCCAAGGGCTATGTCCGGGTGTTCGCCGCGCTCACGGAGCTGATGGATGCCGGCGTGAAGGTATATTTCTTCCGCGGGAACCACGATATCTGGAGCTACAGGTACTTTGAGGAGATGGGCATGGTCCGTCTGGATCAGCCCGCCGTGGTGGAAATAGACGGGAAGCGTTTCTGTATCGGCCACGGAGACGGCCTGGGCCCCGGAGACACAGGCTACAAGTGCCTCAAGGCCATTTTTAACAGCCGTGTGCTCCAGGTACTCTTTTCTTCGCTGCACCCCTGGTTCGCCTTCCGTCTGGGCAACGGCTGGAGCCGGCATTCGCGCCTGGCCAAGAGCGAGGGTTACGACTTCCAGGGGGAGAAGGAGCCGCTTTACCAGTTCTGCGCCTCGTTCCCGGAGCCTGTGGACTATTTTATCTTCGGCCATTATCACTGTAAGGTGGACATGCCGGTTGGGAAAGCGCGCCTGCTGCTGCTTTCGGACTGGATTTCCGTTTCCAACTGGATGGTCTATGACCGCGAAGGCGGCCTTTCCGTGGTTTACAAGTAGACTTCCGGCACTTTCACTTCCGGCGGATTCTCCCAGAAGATGGAGTAATAGAGATCCCGGTAGTGCCCTTCTTTCCAGATTTTAATGAGGTCTTCGATGTCTTTGTCGGCCCCTTCCGGGTCGTATCCGTCCTTGAGGTTGTTGTCAAAGAGCCGGGCTATGCCCTGCCAGAAGCCGGCGGTGATCCCGCTCTTGTAGTCCTTGATGATGGCGTAGGGGGACTGCCCCGTTTCCCGCGCGATCAACTTGATGAGCAGGGCGCCCTGCTGGATGGACATCTTGCGCATGGAGCCCTCGAAGTCCTTGAACAGCTGTTTCTGTACGTCGGAAATGTAGCGGTCCCGCTTGAGCCGGCCGTAGTGGTTGGCTTCCACGGTACTGTCCACCTGGGCTACCAGGCGGCCAGCCGCCTCGGCATAGGGATATACCCGGCCGAAGCGCCAGACCAGCTTGTAATAATCCCGCCAGTTCTTTCCGTTGCCCTTGCCCTGGGCGAAGACCCAGATGGGTTCCAGCACATCCAGGAAGGTGGTGTCTCCCTTTTCGTCCACCTGGAAAGGCAGGTAGCCGCCGGCGCTTGTGCCGTTTTCGCTGTTTACCCTTACCAGGGCGGCCCTTTCCCGCTGCTCCCGCGCACGGTCCATGGCCGCGCGGATATGGTTCTGCGCGGAGACCTCTGCCGGAAGGAGCAGAAGCAGGAACAAGGTGGTATGGAGGACGCGTTTCATCATGGCAAAGGTAACGCTTTGCAAATTCTTTACCAAACCGATTCTTCGCTTCGCTCAGAATGACGGGGAGGGGGAGTGGTGAGGGGAGAAATGCTTTGGTCGAAAATGCGGGATGATTTTTTTCAACATGGTAAGGATTTGCCGATATTTCAATGAGTTAGCTCTCAAAAACCGCGGTCGAAAATGTTGAAAAAACTGTTGAAAAAGTTTGGTGGTTCAAAAATTTTTTGTAACTTTGCAATCCCGAAATTGGAGCAAAATGCACCCAACCAGCTGAGTTTCAATGAGTTAGGGGTTAATAAGGAAATTTTAAAAACATTACAGCAATGTTACAGCCTAAAAGAACAAAATTCAGAAGGGAACAGAAAAACCGCATGAAGGGCAATTCCGGTCGTGGAAACCAGCTCGCATTCGGTTCTTTCGGCCTCAAGAACCTTGAGAATTGCTGGCTCACTGCCCAGCAGATCGAGGCTGCCCGTCAGGCCATCTCCCGTCGCATGAACCGTGAAGGTCAGATCTGGATCCGTGTCTTCCCTGTGAAGCCGTTCACCGCCAAGCCGCTCGATACCCGTATGGGTAAAGGTAAGG
>JAEEQF010000048.1 GCA_016285175.1 Bacteroidales bacterium | reverse complement strand
GGTTTCGATTTCTCCGCCCTGGACTCCCCTTCCGGCCGCACCCGCCTTTGGGAAGCCTATGGGGAATGCCTCTTCCAGCAGGGCCGCGAGTGCCTGTACCGGAACCTTCTGACCGGGGAGGAATTCAAGGGCACGATAAAAGGCGTCACCCAAGAGGGACGCCTTTTGATGGCCGATGGGAAAACCTTCTCCTTCAAGGAGATAGGATATATTATTTAACCCTTCATTTTAGCTATCACTTCGGCAGGGTCATCGGCCTTGAAAACGGCGCTGCCGGCCACCAGGATGGTGGCTCCGGCCTTGGCCAGATCCTTGGAGTTGGCAGGGCTTACTCCCCCGTCCACTTCTATGTCCACTTCATTCCGGCCGATCCGCCGGAGCTCCTTCCGTACCGCCTTGATGCGGTCCAGGGTTTCCGGAATGAACTTCTGGCCTCCAAAGCCGGCGAAGACGCTCATCAGCAGCACATAATCCGCCTTGTCCAGATACGGGAAGATCTTTTCCACAGGGCAGTCCGGATTAATGACGATGCCGGCCTTGATCCCAAAGCTGTGGATGAGGTCCAGAATCTTTCCGGAGGCCTCCAGGGCCGCCTCATAATGGAAGCTGATCATGGCGGCGCCCGCCTTGGCGAAGCGCTCCACATACTTTTCCGGATGCACGATCATCAGATGTACGTCCATGGGCTTTTCGGCCTTTCTGGCGATGGCTTCCACCACCGGGAACCCAAAGGAGATGTTGGGCACGAAAGTACCGTCCATGATATCCAGATGGAAGATATCGGCATGACGGTTAATGGTTTCCACATCCTTTTCCAGATGCAGGAAATCCGCTGCCAGTATGGAAGGTGCAATTAACATATTGTTATGAATGCTTCACTTGCAGGACAGCTCCCTTCGAAAACCGTCGCTTCGCGACCCCTCCCAACTCGCCGTGCCCTTTTGGCACTGGCTGTGGGCCCCTCCCTCTTACACGGCCGAGGGTGGCCATGGGTTTTCGAAGGGACTGTCCTTCCAGTTTCACTTATTTAAAGTTTAGAACTACATCGTTTAGATGGGCCACGAACTTATCCAGGGAGGCCAGTTCCAGCTTTTCTCCCGGGGCATGTACACCGCGGAGCGTGGGGCCGAAGGAGATCATGTCCAGGTCCGGGAACTTCTCCAGGAACAGGCCGCATTCCAGGCCGGCATGGATGGCCTTCACCTCCGGATCCTTCTTGAACAACTTCTTGTAAGAGGCTACAGACAGCTCCAGGATGTGGGACTTGAGATTGGGTTTCCAGCCCGGATAATCCCCGTGATGCTCTACGTCAAAACCGCCCAGGAAGCACGTGGCTTCCAGTTTTTCGGCTATGGCGCTGAGCTCGCTCACAACGGAACTGCGGTGGGAGCAGAGGACGGTGAGCTTGTTCCCTTTGGTGTGTACGGCGGCCATGTTGGTAGAGGTTTGCACAAGGCCGGGAATGTCCGTGGACATGGCCTGTACCCCGTGCGGGATGGCCAGCAAAGTGGCGATGATGGCTGCGGCATCCCCTTCCTCGATGGGCTGCAGGGGGGTATCGGCCGATGCCACCGCGGCTTCCACGTCCGGATCCGAGCTGGCGAATTCGGCCTTGAGGATACCGTTGAAGGCCTTCACGTCCTCCTTCATATCCTCCACCTCGTCTTCCGGGACGGCGATGAGGGCATAGGCTTCCCGGCAGATGGCGTTGTGCTTGTTGCCGCCTTCGATGCAGATGAGCTGGAAGTCGTACTGAAGCTCTGTATAGAGGAAGCGCACCAGCTGCTTGAGGGCGTTCATACGCTCCTTGTTGATGTCATCTCCGCTGTGCCCGCCGATGCCGCCGAAAATTCTGACCTTCAGCACCTTGTAGCCTTTGCGAAGGGGTTCGTTGGAGAATTCGTAGCTGGCGTTGCTCTCCTTGCCGCCGGCGCAGCCCACGAACATCTGGCCCTCGTCTTCCGAATCCAGGTTGATGAGCGTCTTTCCTTCGAAGAAGCCCGGCTCAAGGGCGAAGGCGCCGTCCATGCCGGTCTCTTCCGAGATGGTGAACAGGCATTCCAGCTTGCCCATGGGCTCCTGGCTTTCCAGTAGGGCAAGGCAGGCGGCGATGCCGATGCCGTCGTCGGCCCCCAGGGTGGTGTTCTTGGCCACCATCCAGCCGTCTTCTATCTCATAGGGAATGGGCTGGGTCTTGAAGTCGAAGTCAAAATCGGCCAGTTTCTCGCACACCATGTCCTGATGGGCCTGGAGCACCAAAGCGGGAACATCCTCCTTGCCGGGGGATGCCTCCTTGATTATGACGACATTGCCGGTTTTATCCGTTTTGCACTTGAGCCCCCGTTTGGCGGCAAACTCCTGCAGATAGGCGGTGATGGGGCCTTCGTGGCCGGACTCACGGGGAATATTCGTAATTTCCTGGAAAAACTTGAGAACAGTGGCGGAATCCATAATCATTTGGGTTTTATTCTTCCAAAGATAGGCATTCCGACGCGTTATTCCTATGAAAACTGCAGAATTCTGAGTAAATTCGCAACCAATTTAAGAGAAGAATGGAATATTTGAGTTATAAAGACGTGGAAGACATCGTCTTTCACGGAAAGGAATTTGTTGTGGATCCTGCCGCCATGGCCCAGGTAGAACGCTGTTACCGCTTCCTGGAACAATTCCACAAAGACAAAGTCATTTACGGTATCAATACCGGGTTTGGTCCCATGGCCCAGTGGAGGGTGGAAGACCAGTACCTGAAAGATTTGCAATATAATATTATCCGCAGCCATTCCACCGGCGCCGGCAAACCCCTGGGAGATGCCTCCGTCAAGGCCGCCATGGTGGCCCGCGTGGGGACTTTCCTGCAAGGCAAGTCCGGCATCCATCCGGATGTGGTAAAGCTGCTGGTGGAATTCATCAACCGGGGCATCTGTCCCTTCATTCCCCGCCACGGCAGCGTAGGCGCCAGCGGAGACCTGGTCCAGCTGGCCCACATGGCTCTGGCGCTCCTGGGAGAAGGCGAAGTACATTATAAAGGGGAATGGCGTCCTTCGGCCGATGTGATGGCCGAATGCGGCCTCAAGCCCATGGACATCCATATCCGGGAGGGCCTTTCGGCCGTGAACGGCACTTCCGTCATGACGGGCGTTTCCCTGGTGAACCAGTTCCAGGCCAGCATCCTGCTGGACTGGGCCACCCTGGCTGCCGTCTGGATGAACGAGATTGCCGGTTCCTACGACGATTTCATGGCCCAGCCCCTGAACGAGTGCCGCCGCCAGAAAGGCCAGCAGGTCATTGCCCGCCGCCTGCGGGAACTGGCCCGGACCTCCCAGTGCTTCTCCAAGCGGGAAATAGACCTTTATACCGGAGAGAACAAGGAGAAAGTGTTTGAAAAGAAGGTGCAGGCGTACTATTCCCTCCGCTGCACGCCCCAGATCCTGGGTCCCATCCATGACACCCTTGCCTATACCCGGGAGGTGCTGGAAAATGAAATCAATTCTGCCTGCGACAATCCCATTGTGGATCCCGATACGCAGTACGTGTACCACGGAGGCAATTTCCACGGAGATTATGTCTCCTTGGAAGAAGATAAGGTAAAGATTGCACTGGTCCGTCTTACCATGCTTACGGAAAGGCAGCTGAACTACCTTTTCCACGACCGTATTAACGGCATTCTCCCCCCGTTCCTGAATAAGGGAACCCTGGGACTTAACTATGGGATGCAGGCCTGCCAGTTTACGGCCACCAGCACCACGGCGGAATGCCAGACCCTGGCCATGCCCAATTACGTGCACAGCATCCCCAACAATAATGACAACCAGGATATCGTTTCCATGGGTACCAACAGCGCCCTCTTGTGCCGCCAGGTGGTGGAAAATGCCTTCCAGGTAATGGCCATCCACTTTATGGCCCTGGCGCAGGCTACGGACTGCCTGGGCATCAAGACCCGCCTTTGCGATACCTCCAGGGCTGTTTACGAGCAAATCCGCACCATACAGCCGGAAATACTGGAAGACACGCCCTTTTATAAGGAAATTGCCCGGGTCATTACTTACCTGAAGCGGAACCCATTGCAGTTGAAATAAAAAAAGAGGCCTCTTTCAAGGGGCCTCTTTTTAGTTTTCTACGGGAACAACGATCATGCCTTCGATATCTTCTACCCACTGGCGGAAGAGTTTGTCCGTGGCCATGAGGTCCTGTACGGTATTGCAGGCGTGGAGTACGGTGGCGTGGTCCTTGCCGCCCAGTTCTGCGCCGATGGTGCTGAGCGAGCAGTTCTGGATGAGATTGCGGCACTCGTACATAGCTATCTGGCGGGCCTGGACAATCTGGCGCTTGCGCGTTTTGGAGAGCATCATGTCCCGCGTGATATTGAAGTACTCGCACACGGTGCTCACGATGAGGTCCATGGAAATGTCCGAGGACTGTTCCGACACAATCTTTCCGGTGATGTTCTCTGCCAGGTCCACGGTGATGTCCCGGTGTCCCAGGGTTGCATGGGCCACAAGGGAGATGAGCGTCCCTTCCAGTTCCCGGAAGTTGGATTTGACCCGGGAGGCCAGGAAGGAGAGGACGTCCTCACTTACATCTACACCTTCCCGCTGGGCGCGCGAGCGCAGCATGTGCAGGCGCGTGTCATAGTCCGGACGGGAAAGTTCCACGGAGAGACCCCATTTGAAACGGGACAGGAGGCGCTCTTCGAAGTTCTGCAGGTCCACGGGGGCGCGGTCGCTGGTGAAAATGAGCTGCTTGCCGTTCTGGTGCAGGTGGTTGAACACGTTGAAGAAAGAGTTCTGGGTGCCCTGCCCCACCATATCCTGGATGTCATCCACGATGAGGACGTCTATCCGTTGGTAGAAGGCCAGGAAATCCACAATCCGGTTGCCTTTTACGGCATCCATATACTGGGTTTTGAACTCGTTGCCGGTTACGTACAGCACCACCGTCTCCGGGAAGCGCTCCTTGATATCTATGCCGATGGCCTGCGCGATGTGCGTCTTGCCCAGGCCGGGGCCGCCGAAGAGGAACAGCGGATTGAACGGAGTCTTTCCGGGGGCCAGGGAGATGCTTTCTCCCGCGTTTACGCCCATCTTGTTGCACTCCCCTTCCACCAGGTTTCCGAAGCAGTACACCGGGTTGAGCCGGGGATTGATCTTGAGCCGCTGGACACCCGGATACACAAAGGGACTGGGATTGCCGGCAGGCTGGTACGTGGGAACGGAAACGGGATTGTTGGTGGGTACGGGGCCGTTGGAGGCCGGGATGGTCATGCTTGCCCCGTTGCGCACCGGCTGTACAAGATAGAACAGCTGGGCGTCTGCGCCGATGGCCCGGCGGAGCGTAACCTTGAGCAGGTCCATGAAAGCACCTTCAATGTAATCCCGGAAAAAATCCGAAGGAACCTGCACGGTTAGTTTCGCCCCCTCCAGGCTCACCGGGACGATGGGCTTGAACCAGGTATCAAACTTCTGCTGATCAATGTTGTTTCCAATGATCTGCAGACAGTTATTCCATACCGCAATATGTCTTTCCTGGTCCATTTGGAGGAAGTCGCTTGGGATAATAGTAGTGTTGTTATTTTCGCAAGTGCAAAATTGGTAGAAAAAAACTTAATAAAAAAACACTTCCACTATTGGAAATGAAATTTTTTATCTATATAATTATGGAAAGCGACCCCCTTTATTCAGATTTTATAAATTGCCTGAAAATCAGTCATTTATTTTGGTGAAAATGCATTGTATTTCGAATAATCAATCTTTCTTATTTAGAACGATTCTAAATTAATGAAATGCATTTTTTCCTTTGTTGCAGGGCCTTGCAAAAGGGAAAATCATCGAACCGGAGAAGTGGCTCCATCCTCAATTTTCACCAAGTATGCATCCGGGAAAATTTTCTGGAGGGCGCTGTATTTTTTCTTGGCTTCTGCCAGGGAGGAGGAAGTTTCAACAATATACTTGTAAAGTTTACCGCTTTTCACCACGACGGGCTTGTATCCCTTGAAGAAAGGATCCGTCAGGGACATCTCCTTGCCGATGGCCAGGATCTGGGTGCCGTATACCGGACCTTCTGCCTTGCCGGTGGCGGGAGCGGCCGGTTTATCCTTCGATGCGGGAGCGGCTTCCGGAGCCGGGGCCGGGGCCGGAGTCTCATCGGCCGATGAACCGTCGTAACGCTTCTTGAAGGTGGAGAAGGCGTTGAACAGGTTCCGGGCGATGCCGTCCCTCCCCTTTTCCGAGCGCATGGTGGCCAGGTCGTCCGGATTGGTGATGAATCCCACCTCTACCAGCACGGAGGGCATGGTGGTGCGCCAGAGCACCCAGAACGGGTCCTGGTTCACGCCGCGGCTGTGCTTGATGGGAGAGGTGCCCATGGCTTTTGCCACGTCGTCGGCAAAGGTGAGGCTGCCGGCCAGGTGGGCGTTCTGCATGAGGTTGAAGATAATGTAGGACTGCGGGTCCTCCGGGTCGAAACCCTGGTACCGGGCCTCGTAATTATCTTCCAGCATAATAACGGCGTTTTCCCGCTTTACAAGGTCTAAGTTCTTGGAAAACAGATCGTTCCCCTTCTTGGCCGATTGGCCCAGCGTATGGATGGAATAGCCGTTGGCGGTGGTGCCTTTATCCACGGCGTTCACGTGGATGGAGATGAACAGGTTGGCATCGGCCTTGTTGGCTGTGACGGCGCGGTTCTCCAGTTCCACAAAGGTGTCGTCCTCCCGCGTCATGACCACTTTCACATCCGGGAAAGCGGCCTGGATCTTCTCTCTCAGGCGCAGGCCCACGTCCAGGACGATGTCCTTTTCGTAGGTTTTCTTGTCCCGGCTCACGCAGCCCGGGTCCTTGCCGCCGTGTCCCGGGTCTATGACCACGGTCCGGAGTTTTACAGTAGCACTTTCCCTGCCGTTCTGTGCGGGCACGGGGATTGCAAGGAATGCTGCTGCTATAAGCGCTAGGACAGGGCGGAAAAACGGCGTCATGGCTGCTTCAGTTTTGAAAATTGTGGAATATATAGTACTTTTGTAAATTATATTATTGCACAAATTTAGCAAAAAATACGGAATGGCAAGGAAGTTAATGCAATATATCGGCTTGGTAACAGTGCTGGTCCTGGTGACCGGGCTGTTTGCCGATGCCCGCAAACTTCCCCTCCGCTACCGTTCCCTCCGCAAAGAAAGTGCCATCAGCATCAGGCGGCAGGTGCCGGATTCGCTCTCACGCCTCCTGGATTCGCTTAGAAACCAGAAAGATACGGTACCGCAGTCCCCGAATGATACCCTGCTCTCCCAGAACGATTCTGCGCTGGTCCGGAAGGACACTTTGATGACTCCCGAAGATTCCCTCAAGGCCCGTCGGCGGGATTCCCTGGCACGGGCCGATTCCCTTGCCAAGGCCAGGCAGGACTCCCTGGACATGCTGGACAAGAGTTCGCTCAACTGGCCGGCTTTCACCACTGCCGAAGACTCCATCGTTACGGATTTCTCCAACGGAAACAGGCTCATCTATTACTACGGCGGTGCCACGGTCACGTATCAGGACATGAAACTCACGGCCGATTATATCCGCTTTGACATGTCCACCAACACGGTGTATGCCCGCGGACAGCTGGATACCCTCACGGGAGAATGGAACGGCCTTCCGGAGATGTCCCAGGGCAGTGCCAGCTACAAGATGGACGAGGTCTATTATAACTTCGACACCCGCAAGGCGCGCATCACCAACATGGTCACCAAGGAGGCCGAAGGCATCCTGCAGGGCCAGAAGATCAAGATGATGCCGGACCAGTCCATCAACATGGAAGACGGCATGTACACGGTCTGCGACCTGGAGGAACCGCATTATTATCTGCGCCTGAGCCTGGCCAAAGTCATTACCAAACCCTCGCAGAAGACCGTTTTCGGCCCGGCCTGGCCCGTGGTGGGCGGCGTTCCTGTCCCCATCGGCCTGCCTTTTGGTTTCGTGCCGGAAAAACCCACCCGTGCCACGGGACTCCTCATGCCCACCTTCGGCGAGGAACAGGCCCGCGGCTTCTATATGCGGGATGCCGGCATGTACTTCGTCCTGGGGGATTACCTGGACTTCTCCATCACGGGAGACTATTACACCCTGGGCTCCTGGGCTGTGGATTTCAACTCCCGTTACCGGGTAAATTACAAATTCAGCGGTTCCATCTCCCTCACCTACTCCAACGACCAGACGGGTGAAAAAGGAAGCACGGACTTCGTGCAGTCCCGGAACTTCGGCCTGCGCTGGTCGCACCAGCAGGATGCCAAAGCCCATCCCGGAACCACCTTCAGCGCATCCGTGAACTTCTCCAGCCCTTCCAACAACAAATTCAACTCCCGTTCCGTGACGGAAGCCCAGCAAAACCAGGTGAGTTCCTCCGTTTCCTATTCCCGGAACTGGAACGGCAAGTTCAACCTTAGCGTGAACGCCCTGCATAACCAGAATACCAGGGACTCCAGCTACACCTTCACCCTGCCCAATATCACCTTCTCCGTAACCCGTTTCTATCCTTTCAAGAAAAAGGTGCGTGCCGGCAAGGAAAAGGCCTATGAGAAAATATCCTTCGGTTATAACGCCTCTTTCCAGAACAAGATCAATTTCAAGATGCGTGACCTGCAGGACTTCGTGATGCAGCCGGACGGGTCCCACCTGGTGCAGATGGATGCCAACGGGAATCCGTACCGGGTGAAGGAGTTCGGGGATTCGCTGGGCGTGAAGGCCCTTGGCCGCCTCACCAACGGACTCACCCATTCCTTCCAGATCGGCCTTCCCAGCTTTACGCTCCTGAAATACATCAATGTGACGCCCAGCGTGAACTATGGCATGAACTGGATGTTCTCCAGCGGTTCGCAGACGCTGGAAAACGTGGTGGACGAGGACGGCAATCCGGTGATGGTGAACGACAAGGAAGGCAATCCGGTATGGGCCCAGAAGGTGGTTACGGACCCGGGACGGGCCTTCAACCACTTTGGCATGACGCATACATATTCCGGAAGCGTGTCCATGTCCACACGTGTGTACGGTATGTTCAATTTCGGCAAGCACCGGGCGGTGCAGGCCATCCGGCATGTGATTACACCGTCCCTCTCCATCAACCTGTCACCGGAGAAGGGCACGGCTTTCAACGGCTGGCGCACTCTGGATCCCTATTACGACAAGAATGGGCAATACCATGCCGAAACCTGGTATAATATCTATACCATTACCGGAAACCACAACAGCGTGACACCGCCGGGACGGGGAAAGACCGGTTCCTTGTCACTCTCGATCGGCAACAACCTGGAGGCCAAGGTGAGGGATAATGCCGATACAACCGGCACCGGCACCAAGAAAGTGAAACTGCTGGACCAGCTGAACATCAGCACCGGCTATAATCTTCTGGCCGATTCGCTCAAGATGCAGAATGTCTCCATATCGGCCTCTACCAACTTGTTCAACAAGCTGAACCTTAGCGGAAGCCTGAGCCTGGACCCCTATGCCATTGACGAGCAGGGCCGGAAGATCAACAAGTACAATATAGTGGCCACCGGTGTGCCCTTCCGGCTCACGAACGCTTCCCTTTCGGCTTCCATCGGCTGGAGCGGAAAGGGAGCCCTGAACGGAGACGACGGCACCAAGAAATCGGGCGGAAGCGGGTCCACAGGAGAAGGAAACGCTTATCAGCGGATCTACGAGCACCCCATTACGGGCGAATACATACCCGGCGGTTACCTCTATTATATGAACCCCAGCGCGCCCTGGAACATCAGCTTTAGTTACTCTTTCAGTTACAGCAAGTCGTATTCGTACCAGTCGGCCACGAAGACTTTGCTGGAGAATAAGCGCTTCACCCAGACGCTCAACATTTCAGGCAGCCTGAAGCTCACGCCCAGGATGAACATCCAGGTAACCAGCGGTGTGGACCTCATGGCCATGAAACTCACCACCACCCAGATCAGTGCATCGTACGACATGCACTGCTTCAACATCGCGTTCAGCTGGGTGCCCATGGGCCAGTGGAAGTCCTACAGCTTCCGTATCGCGGCCAACGCATCGGCCCTGGCAGACTTGCTGCGCTTCAAGAAGAGCGAGTCCTATATGGACAATATGCTCAAATAGAGCAAATTGTCCATAGGACATAATTCTCTCTACGTTGCCCCCTCCCTAAATCCCTCCCCTCGGGGGAGGGACTTACTATCGGCCTTCGGCCTCCAATGGGTTTTTGTTTTATTTTTTGTGGTTAATTGAAAAAAGCGTATATTTGCATTGGTATTCCGTTCGGCATACCTTCTTTAAGACATATCTCTTTAAATTATGCCCCATAGTTTATTTGAACTTAACTCCATGAGCGAGGAACAGCTCAGGACATTAGCAGAATCGTTGGATATAAAGGTTACTAAGAAGATGGACAGCGCTGCGCTGGGTTTCGCCATCCTGGACAAGGAGGCTGTGATAGAATCCCAGAAGCCTGCGGCGGCTCCGGAGAATAAAGCCCGTAAACGCGGACGTCCCCGCAAGGAGGATAAGCCTGCTGCAGCTGCGCCGGAAAAGCCTGCCGCTGCGGCACCCAAGGCGGAAGAAAAGCCCGCCGCCAACCGCAAGAAGAAGCAGGCCGCCAAG
The DNA here is from genome assembly GCA_016285175.1 of Bacteroidales bacterium. Lineage (GTDB taxonomy): Bacteria > Bacteroidota > Bacteroidia > Bacteroidales > UBA932 > Cryptobacteroides. The sequence goes on along the minus strand of JAEEQF010000048.1, from coordinate 4,488 downwards.
CCGGAGGCCCAAAAGCCTGCAGAGCAGCCGGCGGCCGCAAAGGGCGCGGAGGTATCGGCCGATGCCGCCCCCCAGCCTGCCGCCCGTAAACGCGGACGCAAGACCAAAGCCGCCCAGGAAACCCCTGCAGAGCCTGCCACGCAGGCCGATAAGCCCGCCGCCGAAGAGAAGGCCCCGGAGGCTCCGGTGGCATCCCAGGTGGACGGGAAGCAGTTTATCCACGATCTGTTCGACGATCTAAAGTCGGATACGGTGCAGCAGCCGGAAAAACCCCGGAAGCAGCATCAGCAGCAGCGCCCTCAGCAACAGCAGCAGCCCCAGCCCAAGCCCCGTATTGAATTCGAGGGTTCCGTGGTGGCAACAGGCGTGCTGGAGGTGATGCCGGACGGTTACGGCTTCCTGCGCTCGTCAGACTATAACTATCTTAATTCCCCGGACGATATTTACGTTTCCCAGCAGCAGATCAAGCAGAACGCCCTCAAGAACGGAGATACCGTCACCGGTGAGATCCGTCCTCCGCGCGAGGGAGACAAATATTTCCCGCTGGTCAAGATCAACTATATCAACGGCCGCACGCCGGACTTCGTACGGGACCGTGTGCCTTTCGACTTCCTCACTCCCCTGTTCCCCACGGAGAAATTCAACCTCCTGGGGCACGGGCACGAGAAAGACCAGTCCATCCGTGTGGTGGATATGTTCACGCCCATCGGCAAGGGCCAGCGCGGCCTCATAGTGGCCCAGCCCAAGACCGGTAAGACCATGCTCCTGAAGGCCATCGCCAACGCCATTGCAGACAACCATCCGGAGGTGTACGAGATTATCCTGCTGGTGGACGAACGGCCGGAAGAAGTGACGGATATGCAGCGCAGCGTCAAGGCCGAGGTGGTTGCCTCTACCTTTGACGAACCGGCCGAGCATCACGTGAAAGTGGCCAACATGGTCCTGGACAAGGCCCGCCGCCTGGTGGAATGCGGCCATGACGTGGTCATCCTGCTCGACTCCATCACCCGGCTTGCCCGTGCGTACAACACGGTCCAGCCCGCATCCGGCAAGGTCCTGACCGGCGGTGTGGACGCCAATGCCCTCCAGAAGCCGAAGCGCTTCTTCGGCGCCGCCCGCAACATCGAGAATGGCGGTTCCCTCACCATCCTGGCCACGGCGCTGACCGAAACGGGCTCCAAGATGGACGACGTCATCTTCGAGGAATTCAAGGGTACCGGCAATATGGAACTTCAGCTCGACCGTCGACTGGCCAACAAACGTATGTGGCCCGCTGTTGATATCGTCAGCTCGTCGACACGCCGTGACGACCTCCTGGTGTCGCAGAACATACTCTCTCGCATGCAGGTGCTTCGCAACCAACTCACCGACCTCAACCCCATTGAGGCTATGGAGATGTTGCGACGCTTCATGCTCAATACCAAAAACAACGAGGAATTCATTTTCACTATGGACAAGTAGTAACTAACGTTAACGTTAACCTTAACCTTAACGATAACGAAAACGATAACCTTGTTTAACGCTAACCTTTTTATAACCTAATAACCCCATTAATAAAATATGAGACGCGGATTTGGAAGTGACAACCATTCGGGAATATGCGCCGAAGCTCTGCAATCCATCGCTGATGCCAATGTCGACCACGCATTGGCCTATGGCGACGACGAATATTGTCAGTCGGTCACGACCCTATTCAAAGAAGAGTTTGGTCAGCAGGCCGAGCCCTACTTTGTTTTTAATGGTACAGGCGCCAATGTCCTCTGCATAGACGCTATGTGCCGTTCTCATCATGCCGTGGTATGTGCCGAAACAGCACATATCAATGTCGACGAATGTGGTGCGCCACAACGTATTGTCGGCTGTCGCCTGCTAACTGTGCCAACTCCCGACGGCAAATTGACCCCCGACCTTGTCAAAACCCAGCTGCACGGCTTTGGCTTCGAACATCACTCACAGCCCCGTGCAATATCTATAACCCAGCCTACAGAGCTGGGCACACTCTACACCTGCGACGAGATTCACCAATTGGCCGAATTGGCACACGCCAATGGAATGTTTCTCCATGTCGACGGCGCCCGCCTGGCCAATGCCGCCGTGGCGTTGAATTGCACTTTCAAGGAGATGACCACCGACTGTGGCGTCGACTGTGTCTCCTTTGGTGGCACCAAGAATGGTCTTATGATGGGCGAGTCGGCGGTGCTGCTGAATCCCGTCCTCGACCAGGAACTGAAATATCGTCGCAAACAGATGTCGCAACTCTGTTCCAAGATGCGTTTCATGGCCGCTCAGTTTGAGGCCTACCTTCGTCATGATGGCGCCGAGAAACCTTTATGGTATCGCAACGCAAGCCACAGCAACGCTATGGCGCGCCTGCTCGAGAACGAAATCCGCGACGTTGAAGGTGTGAAGATTATGTATAAGGTGCAAGTCAACAGTGTCTTCGCGCAACTGCCGCGAACAGTGTGGACAGCCTTGCAGCAGGAATACTTCTTCTACGATTGGGACGAAGCAGCTGACGTAGTGCGTTGGATGTGCTCATTCGACACCACCGAAGAGGATATTCATGCCTTTGTCTCCGCGTTGAGGCGGATACTGAAAAATGGAAAATAGTTTTTTTAGCAAACCCTTTAATACCGTAATATTATGAAATCAATTGCAATACTCACGGGTGGCGGTCCAGCCCCTGGAATGAACACAGTAGTGGCTTCGGTAGCCAAGACCTTTTTGCGTGACGGATTCCGCGTCATAGGTCTTCATGGTGGTTATTCGGCACTTTTCACCGAGACACCTCGCATGCAGGAACTCGATTTCCTTACCGCCGACGAGATTTTCAATAAAGGAGGCTCAATTCTGAAGATGAGCCGCTTCAAACCCACCGACGAGGATTTTGAGAAACGTTTCAACCTCAAGCTCTTCACCGACAACGAAGTCAAACTGCTTGTCACCGTTGGCGGCGACGACACAGCTTCTACAGCCAACCGTATCGCCAAATTCTTAGAGAGCAAGCACTATCCCATCGCCAACATCCACGTTCCCAAGACCATCGACAACGACCTGCCTTTGCCCAACAGCAGCCCCACTTTCGGCTACAACAGCGCCAAGGCACAGGGCTGTGTGCTCGCCACTGCCGTTATGGAAGATGCCCGCACCAGCGAGAACTGGTTTGTTGTCAGCGCCATGGGCCGTTCGGCAGGACATCTTGCCCTCGGCATCGCCGGCGCATGCCACTATCCCATGGTCATCATCCCCGAGTTCTTCAACAAGACCGAGATCACCGTCGAGAAGATTGTCAACATGGTCGTTTCATGCATTGTCAAGCGCAAACTCATGGGCATCAACTATGGTGCTGCCATGATTTCCGAAGGCGTCTTCCACAGCCTTAGCGACAAAGAGATAGCCAACAGCGGCATCCAGTTCAGCTACGACGAGCATGGTCACCCCGAACTCGGTAAAGTGTCCAAAGCCCATATCTTCAACGACCTCCTCGAACGCAAAGTCAAAGAGCTGGGGCTCAAAGTCAAGAGCCGTCCTGTCGAAATCGGTTATGAGGTACGTTGCCATACACCTATAGCCTTCGACCTCACCTATTGCTCACTCATGGGTATGGGAGTTCACACCCTCTTCAACCAAGGAGCGACAGGTTGTATGGTCTATGTCGACCATCAAGGCGCAGTAAGTCCGCTCTATCTTAAAGACCTGCAAGATCCCGCGACAGGCAAGATACCTCCTCGTCTTGTCAACGTCAACAGCAACAAAGTGATGAGCTATGTCAACGACATCATGGATTACATCACACCTGACGACTACGAGGCTGCCAAGAAGTATCTGCCCAATCCCGAAGCTTACGACTTCAAGAAGATACTTGAGTGGTAGACATCCCGCCCAAGGCAACAGCCATTAGGTAATAACAAGAGAGGCTTCTTCCGGCAATCCGAAAAAGAAGCCTTTCTTTTTTTTGTGTTATGAGAGACGTATGGTTAACGTTATCGTCAAGGTTAAATTTTAAATATTTTCCTTTCTCGCAATAATAAGTTATAATCATCGTTACATAAATTTAAGTAAACAATCTAATCATAATACCTATGAACGTTCATATCGTACAGCATAACATCCTCACCAACAATCCCGAGGAAAATCTTCAATGGATCATGGCCGAGCTCGACACCCAAGAGTCCCGTGATGCCCTGCTCACCGTGTTTCCTGCCTGCACCCTTTGTGGCTATCCACTCTTTGGCTCCGCCGCTTATACCGACATCCAGAAGCGAGCCCAGTCAGCGCTTCAGCAACTCGTTGCCATGTCAGAGCATCGAGCATTCCTCATAGGACTGCCCTTGCAAGTGCAGGACAAAGGCTTGTGCAATGCCATCGTCTTTGTTCAGAACTGTGCCATACGAGCCATCGTCACCAAAAAGTATTTAGCTCCCGACGAGCAGAAATATTTCGTTCGTGGCGAAGGTGTTCAATCCGCCAACTACCAAGGCCAGCAGA